>JAEZMP010000349.1 GCA_023442215.1 Pseudomonadota bacterium | reverse complement strand
GTCCGGAACGGACGAAGAGCCGGCAAAGGCGGCGGGAGCCGGGCGACCGTGGGCGATGGCACACGCGGGCGAGCCATCAGGCCTCCTGCGGCACCACCGGCTGGCCGAGCCGCTCCATCAGCGCCCGGGCATCCTCCGGCGCGCGGAGCTTGTCGGTGTTGTCGAAGAAGAAGAACACGTCGCGCGGCACCGGCTTTGCAGGAGCGGGGGCCGCGAAGCGGCCGTCCTCGGCAGGCACGCCCTCCGACCAGGCCCTGACCCGTTTCGCCCAGCGTTCGAGCGCCTCCGCCTTGTAGCCGCTTCGATAGAGCTCTTCCGAGCCGTGCAGCCGGCAATAGACGAAGTCCGCCGTCACATCCATCAGACGGGGCCATTCGACGGTGTCGGCACAGACCAGCGCCACGCCATGCCGGCGCAGCATCTCCACGAAGGCCGGAACGACGAAGCTGTCATGGCGGATTTCCAGCGCATGACGCAGCCGCAAACCGGGCTCCGCCTGCAGCCACGCGCGCGCCTTGAGATGATCGTCGTGTCTCTTCGCGCGTTCTGAGGCGGCGGCGCCGTCGTGCGGCAGCACCGCGAGAAAGGCCTCCAGCACCTCCGGGTCGAAGGCAAGGCTCGGCGGGAGCTGCCACAGGATCGGGCCGAGCTTGCCGCCGAGCCGCAGCACGCCCGAGGCGAGGAAGTTCGCCAGCGGCACCTCCGGCTCGCGCAGGCGCTTGATGTGCGTCATGAAGCGGGGCGCCTTCACCGCGAACACGAAGTCGTCCGGCGTCTCGTCCACCCAGCGGGCGAAGATGTCCGGTGTCTGCAGCCCGTAGAACGTCCCGTTGATCTCGATCGATCGAAACGCCCGCGAGGCGTGGGCGAGCTCGCGCTTCTGGGGCAGGCCGCGGGGATAGAAAGCGCCGCGCCAGGGCGCATAGGTCCATCCGGAGATCCCGATCCTGATATCGCCCGTTTCGATCCTGGTTCCCATGTGCGGCTCTCGTTCTGTCGTTCGGCCGGCCCCCACCCTTCTCCTGAATGCCCGGACGGACCGGCGGTTCCCGGCCGTTGCAGACCGGGCGCGATCCGAACCGGCCGCACGCGCGTTGATCGTGGGCGCGGCGCTCCGGCGCCAGGCATCGCAGAGGGAGGACCGAGCCATGGACCCCGCAGATCCGTCAGACCTGTCAGACCTGTCAGACCCGGCGGGACCGGAGCGCGGCGCCGGGTCGGCCGCGATGCCACAGCCGGATTTCGCCGACCTCGCCGCGCTGAACGCCGCACTCGCCGCTGCGGAGCCCGGTGTGACCGTGTCGCGACGGGCCGTGCCGGGCGAGGGCCCGGTGGGCGCCGCCATCGCCTTCGTCGGCGAACAGCCGGGAGACCAGGAAGACCTCGCCGGGCGCCCGTTCGTCGGCCCGGCGGGACGGCTTCTCGACCGCGCCCTGCGCGAGGCGCGCATTCCAAGAGACAAGGTCTACGTCACCAATGCGGTCAAGCATTTCAAGTTCGAGCCGCGCGGCAAGCGCCGTATCCACCGCAAGCCCACCGCCGGCGAGGTGGCGCATTATCGCTGGTGGCTGAACAGGGAGCTGGACCTTGTCCAGCCCGCCCTGGTGGTCGCGCTCGGGGCGACGGCGGTGCTGGCGCTCGCCGGCAGGGCGATGCCGGTGACGCGCGCCCGGGGGCCGGCCAATTTCGATGGACGACCCGGCTACATCACCGTGCATCCATCCTATCTTCTGCGCATCCCCGACCCGGCGGCCCGCGAACAGGCCTATGGCGCGTTCGTGGCGGATCTGAAGCAGATCCGGTCTCTTTCCCGACGCGCGTCAGTGAAAGCGGCGACATGAAGGCATGCCCGAGCGAGCGCCAAGAAAATGGAAACCAAGGTCCGGTCACGCACATATCCCGGGAGAACAGGAACGGCGAGCCAGATCATCGGTTTTTGTGGTGTCCGGAACGATCAACGTACCGGGCCATTTCAAGCTCACTAGAATCGCACGCTCAACGTGCGACGATGGAGAAGACAAATGGCAAATACTCAGAATCGTGGCTTCGCTTCGATGGACCAGGACAAGCAGCGCGAGATCGCGGCCAAGGGCGGCGCGAGCGTGCCCGACGAGAAGCGCAGCTTCTCCAAGGATCATGACCTGGCCGCGGAAGCCGGCCGGAAGGGTGGCGAGAACAGCCACGGCGGCCGCCAGCAGTCGGCGTCCAGCCAAAGCGACCGTCAGCAGGACGGCCGCCAGCAGGGCGAGCGCCAGCAGGGCGGCCAGAACCGAGGCGGTGGCGACCAGCAGTCGGCATCCGGCCCCGACAACAGGCAGCAGGGTGGCCATCGCGGCGGCTCCGGCAACTTCGCGGAAGACCCCGAGCGGGCCTCGGAAGCCGGCCGCAAGGGTGGTCAGCACTGAGGCAGCGCTCCCGCTGCGAACCGACCAGCGCACCTTCAAGCGCGCCGGCGCGGTGGCCCCGCATCCCCTATGGAAATGGGAAGGCGGAGACATGCCGATCACGCACCGGACGCGATCCGGCGTCCGGAATAGCGATGAGACACACCTTGGGACGAGCCTCGCGCGCTGCGCGCGGGGCTCGTCTGCGTTTGCGCCTGTCCCGCTCGGATCGCAACGGTCTCGATCCCACGATATGCTCAAGGTCGATATGCTCAAGGTGCTGAGTACGGCGCGATTCCCGCCGACCGGACATCCGTCCGATCGACAGGCGTGCGAATGCGGAGCGGCCATGGACCGGCTTGACACGCCTGCAGCCTCCCTCATCCCCATGGTGCCCTTCCCGTTCGACGACGCGGATGCCGTGTTGACGGCCGAGAAGCTGATCGGTGCGCGGTTCCTGTTCGAGGAGATCGGCGGCATCATCGTCGAGACCGAGGCCTATCTGCGGGACGATCCCGCCTCCCACAGCTTCCGCGGGCCGACACGCGCCAATGCCGCGATGTTCGGCCCACCGGGCCACGCCTATGTCTACCGTTCCTACGGCCGGCACTGGTGCTTCAATGTCGTGTGCGCCGGCCACGGTGCGGTGCTGCTGCGGGCGCTCGCTCCGGAAACGGGGCTGCAGGCGATGGCGGCGCGGCGCGGCGGCTCGTCCCGCCTCTGCTCAGGGCCGGGGCGCCTGACCCAGGCGCTCGGCATCGAGGGCCGCCACGACGGCCTCGACCTGCGCCTGCCGCCGTTCCGGTTCTTCGACCGAGGGGAACGGCCGGAGATCGTGATCGGCCCCCGGATCGGCATCACCCGCGCGGCGGACATGCCGTTGCGGTTCGGCCTTGCCGGCTCGCCCTTCCTCAGCCGGCCCTTTCCACGCCCGTAGCCCCTCCTCCGCCGTCGCGCGGCATCCGCGTCACAGGAACGCCATCGCAGCAGCGGCGGCGGCCATGATGAGAGTGGCCGCCCAACCGAGAGCGCGGGTGACTGGTGGGGTGGTGAAGTCCTGCATCCGGTCCGGACGCCCCGCCACCCACATCATCACCGCCAGAACGGGCACGGCGACAATTCCGTTGACGACGGCACTCCAGAACAGGGCCGCCATCGGGTCGAGCGGCGAGAAATCGACGGCGATCCCCACCACCGTGGCGGCAACGATGATGCCGTAGAACGGCACCGCCTCCCACGGCTTGTGTTCGAGGCCGCACTTCCACCCCTGGCATTCGCCGAGGGCATAGGCGGACGAGCCGGCGAGGACGGGGATCGACAGCAGGCCCGTTCCGACGATGCCGACGCAGAACAGCGCGAACGCGCCGTTGCCCGCGACCGGCTTCAGCGCCGCTGCCGCGTCGGCCGCACTGGCGATGTGCGTCTGGCCCTTGGCGTGGAGCGTCGCGGCCGTGCCGATCATGATGGCGATGGCGACGAGGTTGGAAACGGCCATGCCGACACAGGTATCGAGGCGGATCCGCCCGAGTTGCACCGGCGCCTGTTCCGGCGCGGCACCCAGCGGCTGCTCGCGGCGGTGCTGCCGCAGTTCCTCCACCTCCTGGCTACTCTGCCAGAACAGCAGATAGGGGCTGATGGTAGTGCCGAAGATCGCGACGATCATGGTCAGGCTATCGCCGTCGAGCGCGATGCGCGGGATGAGGAGCCCGGCAAGCGCGGCCTTCCAGTCGACATGGACCACCACCAGCAGCGCCACATAGGCAAGCAGCACGAAGGTGAGCCACTTGAGATAGGACGCATAGCGGCGGTAGGGCACGAAGAGCTGAAGGCCAATGGACGCCACGGCAAAGGCCAGCGTGTAGACATGGCCGTTGCCGCCGAGCGCGAGGTGCGAGGCCGCCCCCATCGCGGCAAGGTTGGCACCGATGTTGATGGTGTTGGCGCAGAACAGCAGCGCCACGAGACCGAGCACTGCAGGCCGCGGCAGCACGGCCGCGAGATTGGCGGCGAGGCCGGCCCCGGTCACGCGGCCGATCCGCGCGCTGACGAGCTGCACGGCCGCCATCAGCGGATAGGTCAGCGCCATGGTCCACAGCATGCCATAGCCGAACTGGGCCCCGGCCTGGGAATAGGTGGCGATACCGCTGGGATCGTCGTCCGCGGCCCCGGTGATCAGTCCGGGACCGAGGCGCGCGAGAATTCCGCCCGCCGGTTCCGTCGTGGCAGCGCGGGGACGCTGGGGGCCGTGGCCGGCCTCGAGGCTCACAGGATCGGCTTTCCGCCGGTGACCGCGACCGTCGCGCCGGAAACGTAGCTCGACAGCGGGTCGGCGAGCATGACGTAGGTGGTGGCCAGTTCGGCGGGCTGGCCCGGGCGCTTCATCGGCACCTGGGAGCCGAATTCCGCCACCGACTCCTCCGGCATCGTGGAGGGGATCAGCGGCGTCCAGATCGGCCCCGGCGCAACGGCATTGGCGCGGATGCCCTTCTCGGCCAGCATCTGCGCGAGGCCTGCCGTGAAGTTCTGGATCGCACCCTTGGTGGTGGCATAGGCAAGCAGGCCCGGATTGGGCGCATCCGCATTGATCGAGGCCGTATTGATGATGGCGCTGCCCGGCTTCATGTGACGGACGGCCGCCTTGGTCAGGTAGAACATGGCGTGGATGTTCACCCGGAAGGTAAGGTCCCACTCCTCGTCCGCGATGTCGCCGATGTCGTCGAAGGTCGCCTGATGGGCCGCGTTGTTGACGAGGATGTCGATGCCCCCGAACTCCGAGACGGCGCGGTCGATGATGGCGCGGCAGTGGGCCGGGTCCTGAATGTCGCCGGGGACGAGCACGGCCTTGCGGCCGGCCTCTTCCACGAGGCGCGCGGTATCCTCGGCGTCGTCGTCCTCGTTCAGATAGGCGATGAGAACGTCCGCCCCCTCTCGCGCGAAGGCGATGGCGACGGCACGGCCGATCCCGCTGTCGCCGCCGGTGATGACGGCCTTCTTGCCGACGAGGCGGCCCGATCCGCGATAGCTCGTCTCGCCGTGATCGGGCTGCGGGGTCATTTCCGCCGTCCTGCCGGGCATCGGCTGATGCTGCTTCGGATAGGGCAGCGTCGGATGGTTTTCGGGGGCGTTCGGGCTGGTCATCGGCGGCGCTCCTTGTGCGGGGTTCCCCGCTGAACCGGCACCACGCCGCGGCCGTTCCCGCCGGCCGCGCAACTGAGCGGCAGCGAACCGAGGGGGAACCGGCGTGCGTGCGCGATCCACGCGGAAGAGCTCCGCGGCCTGCAACAGTGCGACTGTGTCGGTTCGCGGCGTCAGCTCCAGACGTCGAGGATAATTTCGGTCGTCACGGCCTCGACCTGAGTGCCATAGCGCCGGTCGTAGAGCGTCATCAGCGCGTCGTGGGTCTCGTCGGACGAACTGCACAGCGCATCGGTCGCGATGACGACGCGGTATCCCCGATCGACCGCGCCGAGCACCGTCGCAAGCACGCACACGTCGGTCTCGCACCCGGAGACGATCACCGTCTTCGCTCCCATCCGCATCAGCCGGTGGTGCAGCGTGCCGGTCATCCAGGGCGAATAGACGGACTTGTCGACCACCGCCGCGGGCGGCACCAGCGCAGCCAGCGGCTCGACGAGACCGACCATCGCGGCGGCGAGATGGTCGAGCGTCATGGAGGACCATCGCTCATAATAGCGCCGCCAGGTGCCGCGCGCGTCCTCCGCATGGCGCGGGGGAATGAAGCGGGTGAACACCGTGTCCGCCGGGCGGTGCGCCGCGATGGCGGTGACGTTCGGGAGCACGCGGGGCATCCACGGCGTCTTCCAGTCGGTTTCCTCGGCGAACATCCGCTGCATGTCGACGCAGACGTGCGCGCACCCACCGCTCAGCGGCCCGAACTTCAGCCTGTTCTGTTTCCTGCTCATGCCCTTCCGCAGCCCCTGAAACCCTGTGTCCACACCGACCCGGCTCGTGCGGGCGGCGGGACCCTCGGGAGCAACAGCCGGCCGTCGCTCTCCCCCTCGGCAACCGCCCGGCGCCGCATTTTCGCCGGACTCGCTTGGGCAACGGACGAGCATCGGGTTCCGTTCCGCGACTGTCCGG
>JAEZMP010000341.1 GCA_023442215.1 Pseudomonadota bacterium | reverse complement strand
GTAAGCTGGCAATGATATACTGTCAGGTATTGGGCTTTAATGAGATAGATGTCTATGATAATTTCTTTGAAATGGGAGGAGATTCGGTAATGCTAAGTAACATACATTACCTTGTTGAAGAACAGTTCCCAGGAAAAGTTAAATTGTTGGATCTTTTTGAGTATACATCTGTTCACAAATTGTTTGAATTTATTACCAATAATGAACATGGCGGAGACATGGAGCAAAATAATAACAGTATTGAGGAAGAAACCAGAAGTATTTTGGAAAAAATCGAGGTAGGAAGCTTAAATATCCGAGATGTTATTGGTGACGGTAGTGAAGATATTATACAGGAAACAGATGCCGAAACGGAAAGCATTAGGGACGAAGCAAGACTGATGTTTGAGGAGATTGAAAAAGGGATCTTATCTGTAGAAGAGGCAGTTAGTGATATAAAAAAAGCCAAGAATAACCAACAAGCAGACGATGTGGATTAAAAAGTGATTAAATATAAAATCATATTAATAAACTATAAGACTTCGTGCAGTATGAATGCACAGTAAGGTAGGAATGTATGGACGATTTTTACAATTTAATTATAAAGAATGCTACAAAAGGCAAAATAGATAAAGAAGTTGCTATAGATATGGTTACAATGCTTAGAAAGGGCATGGTAACTAATTCGGAGGATATAGCGATTATAGGTATTTCAGCCCAAATGCCAGGGGCTGACAATATTGATGACTTTTGGGAGAATATTCTCAGTGGGACTGATTGTATAGGTAGTTTTCCTAAAAGTAGGCAAAAGGGGATACATAATTACTTATTAAGAGACAGTAACTTTAGTGAAAAATTGACATATAAAAATGGTGCTTATTTAGAAAATATAGAAAACTTTGATTATAAATTTTTTAAAATGTCACCTAAAGAAGCGAGTCTCATGGACCCTTCACAGCGGCTGTTTTTACAAACTGCATGGGAAGCCATTGAGGATTCGGGCTATGGTGGTAAAAAATTAATAGGAACTAAAACGGGTGTATATTTAGGGTATGCTACTAGTTCGGACTATCAGCGCATGGTTTATGCTATAGACCGTTCTCAGGTATCGTTATCAATGGTTGGAAATATAGCTGCTATGCTGCCCACTAGGATAGCATATGCCTTGGACTTGAAAGGGCCTACAATGATAGTAGATACTGCCTGCTCCGCATCTACCGTAGCGATTCATCTGGCATGTCAGGCACTGAAAAATGGTGACTGTAATACAGCTTTGGCTGGGGGAATTAGAATAAACCTTCTTCCCGTAGATAATGACTATTTTAAACTTGGTGTAGAGTCTACAGATGGTAGGACTAGAACCTTCGATGACAATGCAGATGGAGCTGGTTGGGGTGAAGGTATAGCTGCAGTAATATTAAAACCTTTGAGCTGCGCTAGACGTGACGGAGATAATATATATGCGATTATCAAGGGTACTGCACTCAACCAGGATGGAACTTCAATAGGGATAACAGCACCAAATTCAGTGGCCCAGGCTGATGTCATCATGCAGGCGTGGCAAAATGCAGGGATTAAGCCTGAAACTATTGATTATATAGAAGCACATGGTACAGCAACCAACCTAGGGGATCCTTTAGAGATAGAGGGATTGAAGCGAGCATTTAGAAAATATACTAATAAAAATCAATTTTGTGCTATTAGTACAGTTAAGAGCAATGTAGGGCATCTATATGAATGTTCAGGTATGGCTGGGTTTATTAAAGCTGTATTATCTCTAAAAAATAAAACGATTCCTGGGACAATAAATTTTAATATTCCTAATAAAAATATTGATTTTTATGAATCTCCGGTGTATGTCAATACAAGGGCGAGACGTTGGGAGAGAGCCGAACACCCGAGAAGGTGCGGGGTTAGTGCATTCGGGCTTAGCGGAACTAATTGCCATGTTGTATTGGAAGAGTATGACAGTAATGAAGAGATAGATACTAACGAGAATAGTTCTCTAAATATTCTTACCGTATCTGCGCGAAGCTTTGATGCTCTTGTGGAATTAGTGGGTAAATATAATAAATTTATTAATAGTCAAGTAAACATACCACTAAAAAATCTTTGTTATGTTGCAAATACAGGAAGAGGACATTACAATCACAGGTTGGCTTTGATTTTTCGTGATATAGAAGAATTAAGGCAAAAGCTTGAAGCATTTAATAAAGGAATTCAAATTAGTAATAATAGTGAATACTTTTATTACCAAGAACACAAAGTGGTCTCTGGTTTCAAAGAGTCAAAGAGTGAAAATGAAATTAGAGAAAGTGATAGGGTTGAACTGACTGGAATAGCAAATGGCAAGATGAATGAACTCATATCTTTTGGAAAAAACGATGGGGAATTGCTAAATGAGATTTGTAGACTATATATTCAGGGTGCGGATGTGAAATGGGAAGATCTTTATAAGGGAGAAAAGATCAAAAAATTAAGTATGCCAGTATATCCATTTGAAGCAAGTAGCTGCTGGGTTGAAATAAATGATCCGGAGGAAAGAACTGAAGAGATTATGTCCCATGGGATGTATTATGCAATGCGCTGGCAGTCAGAGGCTTTAATAAAGAGGAATATAGATACTGATAAAGGTACTATACTCATTTTTAAAGACTCTTCCGGTAGAGGGGAAGAATTGTCTAAGAAGTTCGAATCCAAGGATAGAAGAGTAATAGAGATTGGAATAGGTGATAAATACACAAAAATAGATGATAGAAGGTATTTAATAAGCGGAACTGAAACTGAGTATGAAAAGCTTATAGAGGATCTTAAAAATGAAAATATATCACTAATAATACATCTATTTTCATTAGGAATGAAAATGGATGTTAACAATATTGATGAGCTGGAAGAACAGCAAAAAATTAGAATATACAGTTTACTCTTCTTTATAAAGGCTTTTGGAAAAGCTGTTGAAGAAAATAAAACAAGCTTGGTTCTGGTATCTGAATATGCAAAAGAGGTCACTGGGGATGAGGAGGCTTTAGTACCAGAAAATGCACAATTGTATGGAATGGGTAGGGTAATAGTAAAAGAATATCCGAACTGGGACTGCAGATATATAGATATTGATAGAACTATCGGGATGGATGAAATTGTAACGGAATTGGACACACATAGTGAATGTTATGCAGTAGCCTACCGTAATGGCAAGAGATATGTTGAAGTGTTTAGTGAGATTGATATCGAAAATGAAGATAATAGTAAAATTGAAATAAAAGAACAGGGTGTTTATGTAATTACTGGCGGGGCGGGTGGAATAGGCCTTGAAG
>JAEZMP010000298.1 GCA_023442215.1 Pseudomonadota bacterium | reverse complement strand
TCCCGCGCGTCGGCTCGCGCCCGCGGGACGCGCCGATCACTGGTTGTCCTGATTGTGGGCCATGATCTCGGTCGCGGGGATGTTCACATTGCAGGGCGGGAACGCGTTCACCGTGAAGAAATTGTCCGGCAGCTTGGACCAGTAGTTCACGTCGTCCTTGAGGTTGGTGTAGTCGGCGCTCGGCAGCGGCACCGCGATCTTCTTCGGCATCGGGTAGCCTTCCAGGGCCGAGATCGCCGCCTTGATGGCGATGGCTACGAGGCCCGGCGACTGACCGATGGAGAGGCCCTTCAGGCCCTCGGACGAATAGGTCGCGATCGCCTTGCGGAAGCCGTTCTCGGACTCGCCGGCGAACGGCACCCAGGGGTGCTTCGCGGCCATCAGCGCCTGAACAACGCCGGTGTCGCCGCCCTGGGCGGTGATGGCGTCGAACTGGCCGTTCACGGCGATGGCGTCGGCGACGACCTTCTGGGCAGTGCCGTCGTCCCAGTTGCCCACCACTTCGACGACCTGATAGTTGCCGCCGGCGTTCTTGAACGCCTCGTGGATGCCTTCATGACGGTCACGGTCCACCGAGTTGCCCGGCACGCCGCGCACTTCGAGGATCTTGGCGTCCTTCTTGCCGTTCAGTTCCTTGACGAGGAACTCGCCCCACTGGCGACCCATCTCGAACTGGTTCTCGTTGACCTGGATGACCTTGTCGGTATCGAGCGTGTTGTCGAACGGCACGATGACGACGTTGTTCTTGTCCGCCAGGCGGATGACGCGGTCGAAACCATCGGGCGAAACGGCATCGACGATGATGGCGTTGTAGCCCTGGTTGATGAAGTCCTCAATGGCGCCGAGCTGGGCGGCGGCGTCATTACCGGTCGAAACGATCTTGAAGCTCGAAATCTTGCCCTTGATGTCCGGCTGTTCGACGAACGCCTTGGCGGTCTGCACCATCTGGATGCGCCAGAGATTGCCGACGAAGCCGTTGACGACCGCGATCTTGAACGGCGCCTCGGCCTTCGGCCACTGCAGGTAGCCGGTGCTGGAATCCCAGGGCGCGAAGCACGCGGGCTCGGCGCCCGGCCCGCTGACTTCCTTCGGACCGGCAACGGCCAAAGACGTTGCCGACATGAACACCGCGAGCGCAGCCGCGGAGATTTTGCCAAACCGCATCATATCCTCCCTTGTGTTCAAACCACCCGTTCGGGGTGTCTGTTCTTCTTTTCGGTCTCCGCCGCCGATAGCGGGCGAACGGCATTTTTAAAACCGGCGTGCGATACCGCCAGCCCGGCCTCAGATGAACGAGAGCCCGGCTTCCAGATGCCGGCTCATGTGGTACTGGAAGCCGAAGACATTCCTCTGCTCGAGCGCGTCGATGACGGCTGCGTGTTCGTCGAATGCGCCATCGATGCCTTCGCGGACGTTCTTGCCGGTGGTCATCAACTGCGCAATCTGAGGCTTCAGAATCTTGTAGACGTGCACCAGCGTCCGGTTGCCTGCGATGGACAACAGCCGCAGGTGGAAGTCGTAGTCGCGCGCAGCCCGCTCCTCCGGCCCCTCGGAGGCCCGCATCATCTCGTTGATCGCCCTCAGCCCCCGAATATCGGCCTCGACGGCGCGGGCGAACAGCGTCTCCACGGCTCCGATCTCGATCATCCGGCGGAAGGTCTGAATGTCGCGGAACACCTCTTCCGTCATGTCGAAATTGAAGGCGAACACATCGACGACCGCATCCATGCGCCTGTCGATGATAACCGCTCCAACCTTCGGCCGAACGTCCACGACGCCATATGCCTTCAGCATACGGATGGCCTCGCGGATGGTGTTGCGGCCGGCATTGAAACGGGCGCTCAACTCCCGTTCCGAGGGCAGGCTGTCGCCCACCGTCAATCCTTCGGAGTTCATCATGACCCGGATCTGCTCGACGAGGGCGTCGACAGCCGAGACACGGGACGTTTCAGGCTCGGGTCGGGCGTGCTCTTGCATCCCCGCCTCGCTTATTTATTGGTCCAGCGTTTCCTCTGGCTCTGTCATAGGGCCGTTCACGGCCGCTTTCAAGCCGGATCCGGCACAGGTTCACACTTGATTGGAGCCGGGATTGCCGCCATACCTCGCTCATTGGTCCAACAAATAACAATCGGGCCAGATCGGGAGGAGGACGTCCGTGAGTGATTACGAAATCCTGGACGAACGGTTCGGCAGGCTGATTCATCGTCCCGCGCGGCTGGAGCGGCTTTGGACCGGAGGGCGATGGACCGAGGGCCCGGTCTACGTTCCGGCGGGCCGCCACGTGATCTGGTCCGACATCCCGAACAACCGCCTGATGCGCCTCGAGGAAGTGGAGGGGCGGACGGCCGTGTTCGAAACGCCCTGCGGCCATCACAATGGCCACACGCTCGACGCACAGGGCCGCATCATCGCCTGCGAGCACAGCGGCCGCCGCGTCAGCCGGCTCGAGCACGACGGTCGGTGGAAGACGCTCGCGGACAGCTTCGAGGGCGGGCGGTTCAACTCGCCGAACGACGCGGTGGTCAAGTCGGACGGCTCGATCTGGTTCACCGATCCGACCTACGGCATCGACAGCGACTATGAAGGCTACATCATGCCGTCCGAACAGGACGGAGCGCATGTCTACCGGCTCGATCCCGCCACTGGTGCGCTGACCCGCGTGATCACCGACATGGTGCAGCCGAACGGCCTCGCATTCTCCCCGGACGAGAGCCTGCTCTATGTCGCCGATACCGGCGCCACCCACGTTCCCGGCATGAAGGGCGAGATGCGGGTCTATCCCGTGGCAGCGGACGGCGAGAGCGTTGGAGAGGGGCGCCCCTTCGCGACCTGCGGCGCCGGGCTGTTCGACGGCTTCCGCGTCGACCGGCACGGCAACATCTGGGCGTCGAGCGAGGACTCCGTCCGCGTCCATGCGCCGGATGGCTCGTTGATCGGCCGCATCCTGATCCCGGAAATCGTTTCAAACCTCTGCTTCGGCGGCCCCAACCGCAACCGCCTCTACATCACGGCGACCACGTCGCTCTACGCGATCTACGTGAACACGGCACCGGCGCGGTAACGCGCCGGGCGGGACGGGTGCTGCCGACGGACCGCATCCTTTCGAGACACACTGAAATGGAAGCGGGGCCGTTTGGTCGCAGCCCCGCCGGCTTTGCATTGTCCGGCGAGTATCAAGCAATGCGACCGCGCGCGATTTCCAGCGTTGCGGATGCAACTGGCATCCTTTCAGGCAAAATTGGCGATAGACAGCGCGCACAGCGATATTAATGTAGGGCCGAATTTCGCGATATACATAACATCATGAGATAAATGGCCCTATATATACGAAACTGAATTACAGTTATGCATGGATATCAGGCGACATAATCGATACAGAAACATCTTCGCCGTCTTTAATTTAATTATTCTAAATAAAGAACTGTTCAAATTCCCTTGAGGTGAGCATTCATCGGGACTAGAAGTCGCTCGTCGATGACAACGGTTCGCCGCAGCGGCTCGCGGCGTGCCGGTTCCCATCGATGCTGCGAGGCCCCATGCTGGCACCCTTCCTGATCATGCTGCGCGAAGGCGTCGAGGCAGCCCTGATCGTCGGAATCATCGCGAGCTATCTGAAGCAGGTCGGCCGTGCCGACATGATGCCGGCGGTCTGGCTCGGCATCCTCACCGCCGTCGCGCTTGCGCTGTTCGTCGGAACGGGGCTGCAGATGGTCAGCGCCGAATTCCCCCAGAAGCAGCAGGAACTGTTCGAGGCCCTCGTCGGCGTGGTCGCCGTCGCGGTGCTGACCTCGATGGTGTTCTGGATGCGCAAGGCGGCCCGCTCGATCAAAGGCGAACTGCATGCCTCCGTCGACCGGGCGCTGAGCGGAAGCACCTTCGCGCTGATCGCGATGGTGTTCCTCGCCGTGGCACGCGAGGGGCTCGAATCCGTGTTCTTCCTGCTCGCGATCTTCCAGCAGAGCAACGACGCGCTGGCGCCGCTCGGCGCGCTGCTCGGCGTCGCCGCTGCGGTGGTGATCGGCTACGGCATCTATGCCGGCGGTGTGCGGCTCGACCTGCGGCGCTTCTTCCGGTGGACCGGCGTGTTCATCCTGTTCGTCGCAGCGGGCCTGCTCGCCAATGCCGTGCAGGCCTTCCACGAGGCCGGGCTCTGGAACGGGCTTCAGGAAACAGCCTTCGACATCAGTCATATCCTGCCGGCAGACGGGCCGATCGGCTCGCTGCTCTCGGGGATGCTCGGCTACCGCGATGCACCGACCGTCGGTGAGGTGATCGTCTACGTCTTGTTCCTGGCGGCGACGCTCATTCCGTTCCTCGCACCCGCCTCGCCGGCGACGAACCGCACGGCGGCGCGGCCTGCCCGACAGAAAGTGTAAGTCCCGATGACTGCGTCTTCGTCCCCGGGTTCCCCGCCGGGCGGCAGGGCCATGCGGATCGCCGTCGCCGGCGCCGCGGTTCTGGTCGTCGTCGCCGGCGGTGCGTTCTACTACGTGTCGTCCCATCGTCAGGCGCCGGCACAGGACGGTGCGGTCCGCGTCGTCATCCAGGCCGACCGCTGCGAGCCCAATGCGCTCGCCGTGCCCGCGGGCCGCGCGACCTTCGAGATCGTCAACGCGTCCGACCGGGTGGTCGAGTGGGAGATTCTCGACGGCGTGATGGTCGTCGAGGAGCGTGAGAACATCGCGCCCGGCCTGAGTTCGCGGCTTTCGGCGCGGCTTTCGCCCGGGACATACGCCATCACCTGCGGGCTGCTCACCAATCCGCGGGGAACGCTGACCGTGACGCCCTCGGCCGGTTCGGAAGCCGAGGCCGCCCGTCCGCCGGCGACCGCCTTCCTCGGCGCGCTCGCCGAATATCAGGCCTATCTGGCGCTGGAATCGGCGGACTTCGCCTCCTCGGCGCAGGACCTAGCGGACGCGGTGAAGGCCGGCGATCTCGGCGCGGCTCGGGCCGCCTACGAGGCCGCGCGCACATCCTATCTCCACGTCGCGCCCGCGGCGCAGCGCTACGGTGACCTCGATACCGCGCTCAACGCGCAGGCCGACTATTTCGCCGGCCGGGAGAAAGACCCGAACTTCACCGGCTTCCATCGCCTTGCGCTCGGGCTCTACGGACCGGAGGGGCTGAACGGCCTGCAGACCGTCGCCGACAAGTTCGCCGCAGATGGCGCGCAGTTGAGCACGCGGCTGCGGACGCTGAAACTGACGCCCGACGCCCTCGCCGACGGTGCCGCCCGCAGCCTGTCGCGCGCCGCCGACCTCGCCGCCGGCGCTCCTGCGAAAGACGGCGCCGCACTCGAG
>JAEZMP010000248.1 GCA_023442215.1 Pseudomonadota bacterium | reverse complement strand
GCGCTGCGGTCGACCAGCGGCTGTTCTCCGGCCCGGCGGCCAACGGGCCGCAGCTCGGCGGCGTCGCCTTCCAGGGCGGGGCCGAGGGCACGGCGCTGCCGCGGGTCTACGGCCGGATGCGGCTGTCGGGCACGGTGATCTGGGCGACGCAGTTCACGGAGACCGCGACCACGGCGAGCGGCGGCAAGGGTGCCGCGCCTTCCGGGGCGACCACCTATTCCTATGCCGCGAATTTCGCGGTGGCGATCTGCGAGGGGCCGGTGACGCGGATCGGCCGCATCTGGGCGGACGGCAAGCCGCTCGACCGCGCGACGGCGAACGTGCGCCTCTATCACGGCGACGAGGGGCAGGGCGCCGACGTGCTGCCGGTGGTGTTCCAGGGCCACGCGCCGGCCTATCGCGGCACGGCCTATGCGGTGTTCCAGAACCTGCCGCTCGCCGATTACGGCAATCGCCTGCCACAGCTTTCGTTCGAGGTGACCCGCGTCGTCGACGATCTCGAGCCGATGATCCGCGCGGTGACGCTGATCCCCGGCGCGACCGAGTTCGGATACCACCCGGCGCCGGTGGTGACCACATGGCGGTTCGGCGGCGGCACGGCGTTGAACCGCCATGTCGCCTCGGACCTGACCGATCTCGACGCCTCGCTCGACGAGTTGCAGGCGGTCTGCCCCAATCTGGAGCGGGTGGCGCTGGTGGTCGGCTGGTTCGGCGACGATCTGCGGGCCGGCGAATGCACACTGCGGCCTAAGGTCGAGACCCGCGAGCGGGCGACGCTCGGCGCCGACTGGATCGTCTCCGGTCTCGCCCGCGCGGACGCGAGCGAGGTGTCGCGCACCGGCGGCAACTCGAACTATGGCGGCACGCCCTCCGACGAGACGGTGATCGCGGCGATCCGGGCCATCCGGGCGCGCGGCCTGAAGGTGACGCTCTACCCGTTCGTGCTGATGGACGTGCCGGCCGGGAACGGATTGCCAGACCCCTATGGCGGCGACGAACAGGCCGCCTTTCCCTGGCGCGGGCGCATCGCGGTGCATCCGGCGCGAGGCCGGGCGGGCAGTCCGGACGGGACGGCGGCGGCGGCCGGGCAGGTGGCGGCCTTCGTCGGGACCGCGGGCCGCATGGACTTCACGGCCGACACCGCGACCGTGCGCTATGACGGGCCGGAGGAATGGTCGCTGCGGCGGATGGTGCTGCATTACGCCCATCTCTCGGTTGTCGCCGGCGGCGTCGATGCGTTCGTGATCGCCTCGGAAATGCGCGGCCTTTCGACGGTGCGCAGCGCGCGGGCGCGCTTTCCCTTCGTCGAGGCGCTGACCGCGCTCGCTGCCGATGTGCGGGCCGTGGTGGGGACCGGACCGGTGGTGACCTATGCCGCGGACTGGTCGGAGTTCACCACCTACCGGCCGGACGACGGCAGCGGCGACCTGTTCTTCCACCTCGACCCGCTGTGGGCGTCGGCGGCGATCGACGCCATCGGCCTCGATGCCTACTGGCCGCTTGCCGACTGGCGCGACGGAGACCATCCCGACGGCGCGGTCGCGGGTTCCACCTACGACCTCGGCTACCTCTCGGGGAACGTGGCCGGCGGCGAGGGCTACGACTGGTATTATGCTGACGATGCCGACCGGGCGGCGGCGGTGCGCACGCCGATCACCGACGGCGCCCACGGCAAGCCCTGGGTGTTCCGCTACAAGGACATCGCCGGCTGGTGGATGAACCATCATTTCGAGCGCACCGGCGGCAGCGAGAACGCCGAGGCGACGGGGTGGGAGCCGGGCTCCAAGCCGATCTGGTTCACCGAGATCGGCTGCCCGGCGATCGACCGCGGCGCGAACCAGCCGAACGTGTTCGTCGACCCGAAATCTGCGGAATCGGCCGTGCCTCACTTCTCGAGCGGGGCGCGGGACGATGCGATCCAGCGCCGCTACCTGCAGGCGCTGATCGGGCATTTCGACCCCGCGGCGCCTGGGTTCGATGCCGGCGCCAATCCCGTGCATCCCGCGACCGGCAGGCGGATGGTCGATATCGGCGCGATGCATGTGTGGACCTGGGATGCGCGGCCCTTTCCCGCCTTTCCGGCCCTGACGGACATCTGGGCCGACGGGCCGAACTGGGAGCGGGGACACTGGCTGACCGGGCGGCTGGGGAGCACCTCGCTCGCCGGGCTCGTGAAGACGCTTTTCGCCGATCACGGCTTTTCCGATGTGGCGATCGACGGGCTGGAGACGGTGGTCGACGGCTATCTGGTCGACCGGCCGATGTCGCTGCGGGACTCCGTCGTGCCGCTCGCCGACGCCTTCCGGTTCGTGCTCGCCGATGGCGGCGACCGGGTGCTGGTGCGCGGGCTCGACCGGAGGCCGGCGGCGATCCTCGGCGACGACGATCTGGTGGAGACCGGAAACGACGGCGAGCCGGCCGTGGCGTGGACGCGGACGCAGGAATCCGAGCTGCCGGCCGAGGTGCGGTTCGCCTATCTCGATTCCGGGCGCGACCTGCAGGCGGGCGCAGCCGCGGCACGCCGGGCGATCGCGACGACCCGGCGGGTGGAGACGGTGGATTTGGCGGCGGCGATGCAGGAGGGCGTTGCCCGGCGGGCCGCGGAAATCCGCCTGCACGACGCGGGGGCGGCGCGGGACCGGGTGACGCTGCGCCTTCCGCCGGGGCTGATGGCCCTCGAGCCCGGCGACGTCATCGCGGTCGCCGCGCGCGGCGCCGGACGCGAGGCGGTGATCGAGGACATCGAGGATGCCGACCACCGCCGGGTAACCGCGCGGGCGCTCGACCGGCGGGTGCTGCGCGGAGGGGGCGGTGGCTCCCCGGGCGGCGGCTGGGCGACGGCGACGCCGGCGGGGCGCGGCCCGCCCGCCGTGGCGATCCTGGACCTGCCGATCCTTAAGGAAGCGGTCGCCGCGCAGCGGCCCTGGATCGCGGCGACGGCCACGCCCTGGCTCGGCGCGCTCGCGGTGATGCGGGCCGTCGGCGGCAGCGGCTTTTCCGAGGTGGCGCGGATCGAGCGGGCGGCGGTGTTCGGGTTCCTGACGGACGCGGTCGGACCCGGCCCGGTCGGGCGCTGGGACCGGGGCACGATCATTCGGCTGGAGACCTCCGGGCCGCTGTCGTCGCTCCCGCCGGCGCAGGTTCTCGCGGGCGGCAACGTCCTCGCGATCCGCTCCGCTGCCGGCACCTGGGAGGTGGTGCAGTTTGCGACCGCGACCCTGGTGGGCAGCGGCCGCTACGAACTCTCCGGCCTGCTGCGCGCCCAGATCGGGACCGAGGACGCCATGGCGGCCGGCCATGCGGCCGGGGCGCCGGCGGTGCTGATCGACGACCGGCTCGCCGCGCTGCCGATGGAGCGCGGCGAGATCGGCCGCAGCTTCGAATACCGCGTGATGTCGCCTTCGGTGCCGCTCGACGATCCGGCGGCGACGGCGCTGTCGGCGACGGCCACGGGTCGCGGGCTGAGGCCGCTGAGCCCGGTCCACCTGCGCGGACGGCGGGAGGTCGCGAGCGGCGACGTGACGCTCACGTGGGTCCGCCGGACGCGGATCGGCGGCGACGACTGGGGCGGCGGCGACGTGCCGCTCGGCGAGGAGAGCGAACTCTACACCGTCGAGATCCGCGCGGGCACTGGGATGTCGGTCCTGCGGCGGTTCACCGTGAGCGAGCCGCGCGTGGTCTACAGCGCCGCCCTCCAGATCGCCGATTTCGGCGCGCCGCCGGCGGGCCTCAGCTTCAGCGTCGCGCAGGTCGCGGCCGGCACTGGCGCCGGCACACCCCGGGAGGAGATTTTCCATGGCTGAGACGCCCCGTCTGGCGCTGCCGCTCATCGAAGCGGCGCAGGCGCAGAAGCATGTGACCGTCAACGAAGCCTTGTCGCTGCTCGATGCGTTCGCGCAGCCGGTGGCGACGAGCGCGACGGCCGCCGCGCCGCCCGCAAGCCCGGCCGAGGGCGCTTGCTATCTCGTTCCGGCCGGGGCCTCCGGTGCGTGGGCAGGCGCCGGCGGCAAGCTGGCGCTCTGGTCCGGCGGCGCCTGGACCTTTCGTGCGCCGTTCCGGGGCATGGTGGCGTTCATTGCCGACGAGGGCCGGCTGGCGCTCTACGATCCGCTGCGGGGCTGGGCGACGGCGCGGGCGATCAGCCCGCACGGCGCGGCGACCGCCGAGATCGTGCTGGAGGAGGAAGTCACGCTCGCCGGCGGCTTCGTCAACACCGCGATCGCGATCCCGGACCGGGCGGTGGTGATCGGCGTCTCCACCCGCACCACGGCGGCGGTCGCGGGGGCGACGTCGTACAGCTGCGGCATCGCCGGCGACACCGCCAAGTTCGGCGGCGGCCTCGGCGTCGCCCAGGGTGCGACCAATGTCGGCGTCATCGGCCCGACCGCGTTCTACGCGCCGACCCCGGTGCGGCTGACGGCGGCCGGCGGCAATTTCACCGGCGGGAAGGTGCGCGTCGCCATCCATGCCCTCCTGCCGAATGCGCCGCTGTCCTGAGCGGCCGCCCGGCCTTTCCGATCTCCCATCCCCTCGACGACCGGCAATTTCGAACGGAGGAACAGCCATGCCCGCATCCGACCGCCATTCCGCGACCGCCTCCAGCCTCGGGGGGCCGGCGGACGCGATCTTCGCGATCACGCCCCACGCGAGCGACGAACTGCCCGAAGTGACGCGCGCGCTCTATGTCGGCACCGGCGGCGACGTCGCCGTGGTCGACCGCTTCGGCGGCGCCGCGCTGTTCAGGAACGTGCCGGGCGGGACCGTTCTTCCGGTCCGCGTGCGGGCCGTGCGGGCGCCTGCGACCACCGCCGGCGATCTCCTCGGGCTGGTGTGACGGGGCAGGCGTGATGGCGATCGTTCTTGGAACCGGGCTCGGAATCGGCATCGGCGGAACGCCGGGTCTTTCGGCCTATCTCTCCGCCCGCGGCCTCGCGGGCTCCGTCGCCGGCGCGGATTTCCGGCGCAGGCTCTACTGGCTGCCCTCGACAGCCGATCCCACGAAGGCGCGGCCGGCGAGCGAGGCGGAGTTCTTCGCGCAATTCGCGGCAGCCTCGACGGCGACACGGCCCTATTTCGATGCCGGGGGTGCGATGCGGGCGGACCTCGCAGCCAACCAGCCGCGCTTCAGCCACGTCGGCGGCGCCAGCCGCCTCGTGCTGGAGAGCGCGCTGACGAACAAGCTGCTTTGCCGCAAGCACAACCCGGTCGACCTCGCCCAGCTGAGCATGGGGGGCGATGCCTCCGCGGTGCTTTCCCTCGTGGACGACCGGACGGCCCTGACGGCGGCCGGGCTTTCCGCCGTCTGCTCGAACGGGATGGTCTACAAGGTGAGCAATGCCGCCGGGACGACGACTGCAATCCTCGCCTTCAACGGGGCCGTGGGCAACACCAACGTCCACTGCGTTCAGGCCTGGATGCGCGGCACCGGGATCGTCGATCTGCGGCTTGCCGATGCCTCGGCGTCCGTTTCCGTTCCGCTGACGCCGAACTGGGTCCAGTATCAGTCCGGCGGCGGAACCCCGACGGCGACCAACATGACCATGCGGGTCATGATTCCCGCCGGAGCGATCGTCTATCTGATCCTGCCCGGGCTCTACGAGCAGCCATTCGCGCCCCATGCGCCCGTGATCGGCGACACGACGGCGGCTGCGTCTCGTACCGTCGAGAGCTTTCGCCTGCCGGCGGGGCTGGAGACGGCGATGCAGGGGAGTGCCGGCACCGTACTGGTCCGGATGACGGCGCGCCGCACGGGGACGTCGTCGTCCGATCTTCCGGTGGTGCTCGGCGGACCGGCGCATCCGATCATCGGTGCCCGAAGCACGCTCTCGATCAGGACCTCGCTCGACGGTACGGGCACGCTCGATGCGTCCCTGGGCAGCGGCTCGCCGCTCTCGGGGCTCGGCGCCGCCGTGGCGTGGAACGGGGCCGGAACCGCGTCGTGTGCCAACGCCGGCGGGGTGTCGTCGAGCGCCACGCCGCTGCAGCCGGCCATCCGCTCGTCAACCTATCTCGGACGGGTGGCATCCGCCGGCTATGCCTTCGGCGACGGTACCTATGACCTCGTGGCCGTCTGGCCGGATCGTGACGACGCGAGGCTGCGCGCGGTGGCGACGCCGTGATGCCGCGACTGGCCGGATCGCGGTTCCGACGCGGGAGCTTTTCAAGGCGGGTGGGGCACCCTATTCATGTCGAGTTCAGCCGGCGGATGCATGATCCCGACGGTGACCGGAACGGATGGCGGCCAGGGGACTTCTCCCGGCAGCGGACGTTCCGGGACCGGGTATGGTCCGGGTCGACGATGCGGTGCCGCAGCAGGGACCGACGGTTGGTGCAGAGAAGCGCAGATGGCGAAAGCGCGAGACAGGCGATGGATTGGCTTTCTGGCCGCGGCGGTAACGGCCGCGGGCCTCATGATGCCGGCCGCGTCGGTGGCGTCCGCCGGGTGCCTCGACGCGGCCGCTCAGCGCAATGCCATCCAGTCCGGCGCGGTGGTCCGGCCGACGGCGGTGCGCCGCGTGGTTCCCGGTGAACTGATCGACCTGGCGCTGTGCGACCAGGGCGGCCATCTCGTCTACATCGCGACCGCGCTGCAACCGGACGGTTCGGTGAAGCGGGTGATAGTGGACGCGCGCACCGGCAAGGTGACCGGCAATTGAGCGGAGCCTCGCGTCGGCGCGGCTGAGAAACAGGACAGGCCGGCATGGCGCCGGCTTTCAGAACAGGGATGGCCCGACGTGCGTCTTCTCGTGGTGGAGGATGATCCCGATCTCAACCGTCAGCTCGTGACGGCCTTTCGCGACGCCGGATACGCGGTCGATGCCGCCTTCGACGGGGAAGAGGGCCATTTCCTCGGCGATACCGAGCCCTACGACGCTGTGGTGCTCGATATCGGCCTCGCCAAGATGGACGGGCTGAGCGTGCTGCAGCGGTGGCGGCAGGGCGGCCGGGGAATGCCGGTCCTGCTGCTGACGGCCCGCGACCGCTGGAGCGACAAGGTCGCCGGCATCGATGCAGGAGCGGACGACTATGTCGCCAAGCCGTTCCATATCGAGGAGGTGCTGGCGCGCATCCGCGCCCTGGTGCGCCGGGCCGCCGGCCATGCCGCCAACGAGATTACCTGCGGGCCGGTCGCGATCGACATGCGGGCGGGGCGGGTGACGGTTTCGGGTGAGCCGGTGAAGCTCACGTCCCACGAGTTCCGGCTCTTGTCCTACCTGATGCTGCACCGGGGCCGCGTGGTCTCGCGCACCGAGCTGACGGAACATCTCTACGATCAGGATTTCGACCGGGATTCGAACACCATTGAGGTGTTCGTCGGGCGCCTGCGCAAGAAGCTGTCGGTCGACGTGATCGAGACGGTGCGCGGGCTCGGCTATCGCATCGCGCCGACGGCGTGAGGGCGCGGGCGTGAGGGCGTGATGGCAAGGCAGAAGCAGCGTTCGCTGACCTTCACGCTGTTCGTGTCGTCCGCGCTGTGGAGCGGCGTGGCCCTCATCGTCGCCGCGGTGATCCTCGTCGCGCTCTACCGCGCGTCCGTCGAGCGGGCGTTCGATGCCAGGCTCGAAATCTATCTCAAGGCGCTCGTCGCCGGCATCGTGCCGGGCGAGGACAGCGGCGCGATCCTGCATGATCCCGGCAATCTCGGCGATCCCCGGTTCGGGCTGCCGTTGTCCGGCTGGTACTGGGTGGTGCGCGACGCCGGCGACAACCGCGTGGCGCTCGCCTCGCCGTCGCTCGCGGGCGACGCCCTCGCCGTGCCGCCCGACGTGCCGGGCGTGCCGCGGCCGACCTTCGTGCGGCAGGGAACGATCGCCGGCCCCGACGGCGAGCGCCTGCGCTTTCTCGAACGTCTCGTCACGCTGGCGGACGGGCGGCGCTATTCGGTCGCGGTCGCCGGCGACGGCGGAGAGGTCGAGCGCGACGTTTCGACCTTCGGGACCCGCGTCGCGCTCACCCTCGGCATCTTCGGCCTCGGCCTCGTGCTCGCGACCTTCGTGCAGGTGCGCGTCGGCCTGCGGCCGCTGAAGAGGATGCGGGTCGCGATCCAGGAAATCCGCAGCGGCGCCAAGGCGCGGCTGGAGGGGGACTTCCCACGCGAGATCGAGCCGGTCGCGGAGGAGCTCAACGCGCTGATCGATTCCAACCGCGAGGTGGTGGAGCGGGCACGGACCCATGTCGGCAATCTCGCCCATGCGCTGAAGACGCCGCTGAGCGTCATCCTCAACGAGGCGCGGTCCGCGGGAGGACCGTTCGGCGAGAAGGTCGCCGAGCAGGCGAAGCTGATGCGCGAGCGCATCGACAACGATCTCGACCGTGCGCGCGCCGCTGCCCAGCGGCGGGTAGTGGGCGTCTCCACCGAGGTCGCCCCGGCCGTCGACGGGCTGGCGCGCGTGATGCGCAAGATCCACGACCAGCGCGAACTCGTGCTGTCGGTGCAGTGCCCTCCGGGCGCCCGCTTCCGCGGCGAGCAGCAGGACCTGGAGGAAATGCTGGGCAACCTGATGGACAATGCCTGCAAATGGGCGCGGCGGCGGGTGGAGGTTCGCGTCGATGCGGCGGCGATCCCGGGACGGCCGATGCTGCTGCTGACGGTGGACGACGACGGGCCGGGCCTCGACCCGGCCGGGCGCAAGGCTGCGCTCGAACGTGGGCGGCGGCTCGACGAGACCGTGCCGGGGTCCGGGCTCGGACTGTCGATCGTCTCGGATCTTGCCGGCGCCTACGGGGGGCGGTTCTCCCTCGGATCCGCACCCTCCGGCGGGCTGCGGGCGGAACTCTACCTTCCGGCGGCTTGAGTCGCGCTCAAATCCAGACCGCCTGCCTCGGACTGTCTCCGGAAGGACACACTCGACCGGCGATGACTGCCCGCTCTCGCGTATGCTGTGACACCCCGGTCCGCAAACGCGATAGTGAAGGAAGCGGGTGCCGGCCGCCGAGCGGCCTTCCGGGTGTTGTAGCGATGAAGCGGGCGATGATGCTGAGGCATATGCCGTTCGGGTCGAAGCGATCCGCGCGGCAGGGTCATGCGCGGGCGTTCGAGCCCGATGCGGCAGCCGTCGTCGGGCCGATGGCCGGTCGCGTTGTGCCGTGCTGCGGCAGAAGCCGGGCCGCGAGAGCGCCGCATGCCGTTTCGGTCGTGGTGTTTCTCTCCGTGCTCGGCGGCTGCAGCACGACCAATTTGAATTTCCTGCAAGCGACGCCGCAACCAGCGCCAGCGGCCGACGATGCCCTGTCAGATCCGGCGGCACTGGCCTTCGCCGCGGCGTTGCCGATGGACGGGACCGTTGCGCGCGCGCTCGGCGATACAGACCGCAAGGCGGCTGCCAAGGCCGAGATCGAGGCCCTCGAACTCTCCAAGACGGGGGCGCCGGTGACCTGGAAGAACCCGGACACCGACTTCTACGGCGTCGTGGTGCCCGGTCCGACCTATGTCGTGAACAATCAGGAATGCCGGGACTACACGCACACGATCTACGCGGCCGGCCAGTCGCTGACCCTGCGCGGCCGGGCCTGCCGCGACGAAGACGGCACGTGGCGCCCGCTCACCTGACGCGATCAAATCCGCGTTGCCGGCGCGTGTCACGCGCGAACGTGACAACCTGTCGCCATCGTCTCGCGCACCATCCACGCCACATTGCTGTGACGATTCGCTGACCGGCGGACCGTGGCGGCCCTGCCGTCGGCGGTCGACCCGGTAGCGGTTCGGCGTGGTGCGCACGCCGGCCGGCAACTCCTGCCCGGCCGCTTCGAGAGGCGCGTGATGGGCGAGATCGGGTTCGGCCGGCTGGACTTCAGGGCACGCGGACGGGCCTCGCGCGGCTTGTATCCCCGCAATTTGCCTGCTGGCGATCTGTGCCCCGGCGATGCGTGTGCCGGTGGCGATTGCGCTGGCGGATCGGGTGTCGGCCGGTGATCTGGATCGTGTTTGCGGCGATGACGGTGCTCGCGGCGCTGGCCGTGCTGGTTCCGCTCGCGCGGGCCGGCGGGCGCGGTGGCGACACGTCGGCGGCGGACATCGCGGTCTATGGCAGCCAGCTCGCCGAAATCGCCCGGGCCGTTGCGGGGGGGCTGAGCGCCGAGCCGGCGGCCGGCGCGGCCAAGGCGGAGATCGGACGGCGGCTGTTGCGGGCCGCGCGCGATCCCGGACGGCTCGGGGGAGCGGAAGGAACGGGGAGCAGTACGGAGGCCGCAGGGCGACGGCGCCTCAAGGTGGCGGCGCTCTCGGCCGCCATCGGCATTCCCGCACTGGTGCTCGCCTTCTATGCCGCGATCGGGCGCCCGGAGATGCCGGACGAGCCGCTTGCCTCGCGCGCGGTCGCCGAGGGTGACATCGACGCGCTGGTCGCGCGCGTGGAGGCGCGATTGGCAAGCCAGCCGGAGGACGGCCGCGGGTGGACGGTGATCGCACCGATCTATCTGCGCCTCGGCCGGGCCGGCGAGGCGGCGACGGCCTATCGCAATGCCATCCGCCTCACCGGCACCACCCCCGCGCTGGAAGCGGGGCTCGGCGAAGCGCTGGTGGCGGAGGCCGGCGGCATCGTGACGGAAGCCGCGCGGCAGGCTTTCAACGCGGCGCTCGCGGGCGATCCGAAGGCGGTGAAGCCGCGGTTCTATCTCGCGCTGTCGCTGTCGCAGGCCGGCGAGCGGGATGCGGCCGTCGCGGCCTGGAAGGCGCTTCTCGCCGACAGCCGCGGCGACGAACCCTGGGCCGAGGCCGCGCGCGAACAGCTCGCTTTGCTGGAGGGCGGCGCGCCGTCACAGACGGGCGGCGGCATTCCTGCGGGCGGGGAGGCGATTGCCGGGATGGCGCCCGAGGCGCAGCGGGCGGCCATCGAAGGCATGGTCTCCGGCCTCGACCAGCGGCTTGCGGCCGACGGCGGCACGCCTGACGAATGGAGCCGGCTGATCCGCGCCTATAGTGTGCTGAAGCGGCCGGACGATGCCAAGCGGGCCGTCGAGCGGGCGAAGGCGGCGCTGCCAGCGGAGGCCAAGGCGTTCGATGAACTCGCCGCGAGCCTCGGCCTCGGACCATAAGGCGGAGAGTGCAAACGGGGCCTCTCTCGAATAAGAACATAAACAGGGAGGCGGTCGGGGCGGCGGATCCTCCCGGCCGGTAAAGCGGAATGACGCGGAAACAGAGACGGCTCAGCCTCATCGCGCTTTGCGGCGTCGTGCTTTCGGCGGCGACCGGGCTCGTGCTGTTCGCGCTGAGCGGCGAGATCGTGTTCTTCCGCTCGCCGACCGACATCGCCGAGCAGCATATCGAGCCCGGCACCCGCATCCGTCTCGGCGGCCTCGTGGAACAGGGCAGCGTGGTGAAGGCCGGCAAGCGGGTCGATTTCGTCGTCACCGACACCGCCCATACCATTCTCGTGACCTATAGCGGGCTTCTGCCCGATCTGTTCCGCGAGGGCCAGGGCGTGGTCGCGGAAGGCAGCATCGGCACGGACGGGATCTTCCGCGCCGACACCGTGCTCGCCAAGCACGACGAGCGCTACATGCCCCGCGAGGTTGTGGAGGCGCTGAAGGCCCGCGGCGTCTGGGAAGAGGGCTCCACCGAGACGTCCGCGCTGGTGCCGGCCAAGGAGCAGATGCCGAAGGAGCAGATGCTGAAGGGCCGTCCCGTGGCCCAGTCGGCGCCCTGAGCGGCAGGACCTCGCGATGATCACGGAAACCGGCCACTTCGCACTCGTTCTTGCGCTGGCGCTGGCGCTGATCCAGTCGGTCGTCCCGCTCTGGGGCGCGCGGCGGCGGGACGAGCGGCTGATGGCGGTGGCGGGGCCGGTCGCGAGCGCGATGCTCGGCTTCGTGGCGATCGCGTTCGCCGCGCTGGTGCTCGCCTATGTCCGCTCCGACTTCTCGGTCCTGAACGTCGTCGAGAATTCCCATTCCGCCAAGCCGATGCTGTTCAAGGTCACCGGCGTCTGGGGCAACCACGAAGGCTCGATGCTGCTGTGGGTGCTGATCCTGGTGCTGTTCGGCGGTCTCGTCGCGCTGTTCGGCGGCGGGCTGCCGAACACCCTGCGCGCGACTGTGCTCGCCGTGCAGGCCTGGATCGTGACGGCGTTCCTGTCGTTCATCCTGACGACCTCCGATCCCTTCCTCCGCGCCGTGCCGCCGCCGTTCGAGGGGCAGGACCTCAATCCGGTGCTGCAGGACATCGGCCTCGCGATCCATCCGCCGCTGCTCTATCTCGGCTATGTCGGCATGTCCGTTTCGTTCTCGTTCGCGGTGGCGGCGCTGATCGAGGGCCGCATCGATGCCGCGTGGGCGCGCTGGGTGCGGCCGTGGGTGCTGACCGCCTGGGGGTTCCTGACCCTCGGCATCGCGATGGGCTCCTACTGGGCCTATTACGAACTCGGCTGGGGCGGCTGGTGGTTCTGGGATCCGGTCGAGAACGCCTCCTTCATGCCGTGGCTTGCGGGCACGGCGCTGCTGCATTCGGCGCTGGTCATGGAGAAGCGCGAGGCGCTGAAGATCTGGACCGTGCTGCTCGCCATCCTGAC
>JAEZMP010000222.1 GCA_023442215.1 Pseudomonadota bacterium | reverse complement strand
CTTGGTGTCGATCATCGGGGTCGGTTCTCCGGGGTGAAGGGCAGGCGTTCGGTTCAACGCAAAGGTGGAGAGGGCCCGTGACGCGCGCAAGCCGGCTCCCAAATCCGTGATCGGCGGCGCGCCGGGCCGCCCTCCGTCGCCGGGCGCCGATTTCCTCCGGCGGCAAAGCCCTCTATGGTGCTGGCCCGAACGATCCGACATCCCGAGGAGCCGAACGCCGTGACCGAAGCCGAATCCCGCGCGCCGAGCGTCGATCCCGCGGAGGTCGCCCGCTTCTCGGCGATCGCCGACGAGTGGTGGGACGTGCGCGGCAAGTTCGCGCCGCTGCACCGCTTCAATCCGGTGCGCATAGCCTATGTGAAGAATGCGATCTGCCGGCATTTCGGCCGCGACGAGATGGATACCGAGGCGCTCGGCGGCCTCTCCATCCTCGATATCGGCTGCGGCGGGGGCCTGCTCAGCGTGCCGCTCGCCCGCCTCGGCGGCCGGGTGACGGGCATCGATCCGTCGGAAACCAACATCGCCGTGGCGGGGCTCCACGCCGAGAAGGTCGGCCTCGACATCGATTTCCGCGCCGTCACCGCCGAGGCGCTGGCGGAGACCGGCGCGCGCTTCGACGTCGTGCTCGCCATGGAGGTGGTGGAGCACGTCACCGACGTGCCGGCCTTCGTCGCCTGCTGCGCCTCGCTGGTGCGGCCGGGCGGGCTGATGTTCGCGGCGACGCTGAACCGCACCACCAAGGCGTTCCTGCTCGCCATCGTCGGCGCCGAATATGTGCTGGGCTGGCTGCCCCGCGGCACCCATTCCTATGCGAAGTTCGTCCGCCCGGAGGAGCTGGAAGCCGCGATGACGGAAGCCGGGCTCGCCATGGTCGAGCGCACCGGCGTGACGTTCGATCCCGTCAGCGGGCGCTGGGCGCGCAATCCGCGCGATCTCGACGTCAACTACATGCTCTACGCCGAGCGGCCGCGCGCGCTGCCGGTGGCGTGAGCGCTAGAGCATAACCCGTTCAGATCGAACCGATCTGAACGACAAGGATATGCTCAAGCTTTTGAATCTGGAGCGATTTCTTGTCGATCTGATGATTTCATCAGATCGGAAAGCGCTCTAGGGCGCCGGCGGCCCGGCCGTCTCGCCATAATCGACGCGGATCAGGCTGAGCCCGTCCGGCGGCGCCACCGGGCCGCAGCGGGTGCGGTCGCGCGCCTCGAGCGCGGCGGCGAGGTCGTCGGCCGTCCACTTTCCCTCGCCCACCTGCACGAGCGACCCGACCATCGAGCGCACCTGGTTGTGCAGGAACGAGCGCGCCGAGGCCTCGACGGCGATGCGCTCGCCGTCCGCGATCACCACGAGGCGTTCGAGGGTGCGCACCGGGCTCTTGGCCTGGCACTCCGCGGCGCGGAAGGTGGTGAAGTCGTGCCGGCCGACCAGCACACCGGCGGCGGCCGCCATCGCCGCCGCGTCGAGCGGCTTCGGCACCCGCCAGACGTGGCCGCGGTCGAGCGCCGCCGGCGGACGGCGGTTGAGGATGCGGTAGCGATAGTGCCGCTTCACCGCCGAGAACCGCGCGTCGAACGCGGTATCGACTTCCTCCGCCGCGAGCACCGAGATCGGCCGCGGGCGCAGGTGCGCGTTGATGGCGTCGCGCACGGTGTCCGTCCGCCACGGCCGCGACAGCTCGATGTGCGCCACCTGGCCCTCGGCATGGACACCGGCATCGGTGCGGCCCGCGCCGGAAACCGTGACGGTTTCCCCGGAAAACCGCGCTATCGCCGCTTCCAGCTCGCCCTGAACAGACGCGCCGAAGCCCTGGCGCTGCCAGCCGACGAACGGGCCGCCGTCATATTCGATGGTGAGCTTGTAGCGCGGCATCGTCTTCGTTATGTTCCGCTTTGGTTCTCAATTTGATCCGGTGAACCTGGGGGCGATACCCGCGATGGGGAAAATCTCCGACGTTCGTTCTTCCCGTGGTTGTCCGGACCGCGCGCGTTCAGGCGAGCACGGTGCCGGCGGGCACCGGCGTGCCGCGCAGGAATGCCTCCGC
The DNA here is from genome assembly GCA_023442215.1 of Pseudomonadota bacterium. Taxonomy (GTDB): domain Bacteria; phylum Pseudomonadota; class Alphaproteobacteria; order Rhizobiales; family Segnochrobactraceae; genus Pseudoxanthobacter. Next base: position 801 of record JAEZMP010000222.1, on the reverse strand, counting down.
GGCCATCGGCGCCTTGCCGGCGCGCTGCACCTCGACGAGGCGGACCGCGCCTTGCCCGCACGCCACCGTCAGCCCGTCGTCGAGCACGGTGCCGGGGGCGGCCGCGCCGGAAAGGGCGGTGCGGGAGACGACCGTGCGCAGCACCTTCAGCCGCTCCGGCTTGCCGCCGATGGCGAGTTCGCAGAACGCGCCGGGGAACGGCGACAGGCCGCGGACGTGGTCGTGCACCGCCTGGGCCGGCCGCGTCCAGTCGATCCGCGCTTCCGCCTTGTCGATCTTGGCGGCGTAGGTCACGCCGTCCGCGGGCTGGGGCTCGCTGCCGAGGCTGCCGCGGGCAAGGGCGGCGAGCGCGCGCACCATCAGGTCGGCGCCGAGCCGGGCGAGCCGGTCGTGAAGCTGGCCGGCGGTCTCGTCCGGGCCGATCGACACCCGCTCGCTCAGCGCGACGGGGCCGGTGTCGAGCCCTTCGTCCATGCGCATCACCATCACGCCGGTTTCCGCATCGCCCGCCATGATGGCGCGGTTGATCGGCGCGGCGCCGCGCCAGCGCGGCAGCAGCGAGGCGTGCAGGTTGAGGCAGCCCTCGGCCGGCGCGGCGAGGATGGCGGGCGGCAGGATCAGCCCGTAGGCTACCACGACCGCCACGTCGGCCTCGTGGGCGGCGAACTCCGCCTGGGCCTCGTCGGTGCGCAGGCTGCGGGGCGTGAACACGGGGATCGCGAACCCGGCGGCGAGATCGTGCACCGGCGAGCGCCGCTCGGCCATGCCGCGGCCGGCGGGCTTCGGCGCGCGGGTATAGAC
>JAEZMP010000210.1 GCA_023442215.1 Pseudomonadota bacterium | reverse complement strand
TCGTGCCGCGTCGTCACCCGCGGCCGGCGACGGCGCACGCGGTCCCGCACGTGAAGAAGCCCTCGATCGTCGAGGCGCTCAGGATCGTCTATTCCAACCCCCAGAGCTGGTATATCGGCATCGTCGGTGCGACGCTCTACATGCCGCTCTCGATCCTCGGTGCGCTGTGGGGCGCCGAATATGTCTCCGCCATCACCGGCGGCACGAAGCTCGACGCCACCGGCGCGATCTCGATGATGTATGTCGGCTGGTTGGTGGGCGGCCCGGTGGCCGGCTACATCTCCGACCGCTACGGCATCCGCCGGCGGATGCTGATGGGCGCGAGCATCGCGACCCTCGTGATGACGCTCGTCATCGCCATGCTGCCGTCGATGTCGCTGCCGATCGCCTATGTGGTGATGCTTCTGCTCGGATTCGCCTCGACCTCGCAGGTCGTCTGCTTCGCCGCGGCCGTCGAGCACAATCCCGCGAAAGTGACCGGGACCGCGATCGCCGCCACCAACATGATCATCATGCTGATCGGCGGCATCGGCGAATGGGCCTTCGGCGAACTGCTCGATCTGTTCGGCACCGCGACCCCCGGCGGTGTCACCTACCCCGCCGAGGCCTATCACTACGCCATTCTTCTGCTGCCGATCCTGTCCGGCATCGGTCTCGTCGCCGCGATGATGCTGACCGAAGTCAGCCGTGCCGAGCACATCCACTCGACGGCGGAGGCAGCGGCCAAGGCAGCGGAAGCCTGAACGACGGCGAGAGCGGCGCAGCCCTGCAGGGCCGCCCGCCGGGGCGGCCCCGGCTCCCGCGGCAGGTCGCTCCCGTCCGTGTTAAATTTTCGTCATGTCCGCATTTCAGGGCGGCCCTGCCCCATTTCGGTTCCGAAGATGTCATCTTAAGAAGTGTGGCACGATATTCCCGGCCGATGGCCTGAGGTTGCCCTTCTGGCCCTCGACCGCCGAGGCGGATATCGTCGCGGTCGACATCTTCGAAGGGAACGGAATGCGCAGCCTGATCAAGACCTCCGTCCTCTGCCTCGCCCTGGCCTTTGCCGGCACTCCGGCCCTCGCCCAGGACCCTGCTCCGGCGGATGCTCCGGCCCAGAACGCCCCGGCCAAGGCTGCCCCCACCACGCCCGACAAGAACGCGACCGAACAGGCGACGCCGGCGAACCCGAACGCGACCCCCGCCTGGCATGTCGGCGGCGCCTTGATCGGCACGCCGAAATATCCGGACGATTTCAAGCACTTCGACTACGTGAACCCGGACGCACCGAAAGGCGGCCTCGTGCGCCTGCCGGCCGACGGGACGTTCGACACCTACAATTTCGTCATCTCGAAGGGCACCGTCGTCGCCGGAATCGGGCTGATCTACGACACGCTGATGACGCCGAGCCTCGACGAGTCCTCGTCGGAGTACGGCCTGATCGCGTCCGGCCTGTCTTGTCCGGCCGATTATTCCTGGGTGAAATACCGGTTGAGGCCGGAAGCGCGCTGGCAGGACGGCAAGCCGATCACACCGGAAGACGTGGTGTGGTCGTTCGAGGTGCTGACGAAGAACAACCCGCAGCAGGAATATTACTACCGCCACGTCACCAAGGCGGAGGTGACCGGCCCGGAGGAGGTGACGTTCACCTTCGACCAGGCCGGCAATCGCGAACTGCCCCACATTCTCGGCCAGCTCCTGGTGCTTCCCAAGCACTGGTGGGAAGGAACCGACGCGAAGGGCAACAAGCGCGACATCACCGCCGGCACGCTGGAGCCGCCGCTCGGTTCCGGGCCCTATCGGATCAAGTCGGCCATTCCCGGGCGCACCATCACCTATGAGCGGGTGCCGGACTACTGGGGCGAGAAGCTGCCGGTGAACATCGGCACCAACAATTTCGACCAGATCCGCTACGACTATTTCCGCGACGACACCGCTGAGCTCGAAGCGTTCAAGGCCGACCAGTTCGACTGGCGCGTGGAGGCGACCGCCAAGACCTGGGCGACCGCCTACGATTTTCCGGCCGTCAAGGACGGCAAGGTGATCCTCGAGCTGTTCCCGAGCCGCGGCTCGGGCCTGATGGTCGGCTTCATTCCGAACCTGCGGCGTCCGGAGTTCCAGGATCCGCGAGTTCGGCGCGCACTCAACCTCGCGCTCGCCTATGAGCGAATGAACCGCATCCTGTTCTTCGGGCAGTACCAGCGCATCAACAGCTACTTCTACGGTACGGACCTCGCCGCGAGCGGGGTGCCGGAAGGCCGCGAACTGGCGATCCTGAAGGACGTCCAGGCGGAGGTTCCGCCCGGCGCCATTCCGGAATCGGTGTTCACCAAGCCGTATGCCAATCCGGTGGCCGAAAATCCCGGCGCCGAGCGCGACAACCTGAAACAGGCCCTCGACCTGCTGAATGAGGCCGGCTGGGTGCAGAAGGGCGGCAAGCTCGTCAACGCCAAGACGGGCGAGCCCTTCACCTTCGAGTTCCTGCTGAACGGTCCGACCTTCGAGCGCGTCGGGCTTCAGTTCAAGCAGTCCCTCGCGCGCATCGGCATCGACATGACGCTGCGGACGGTCGACTCGTCGCAATACGTCAACCGCGTGCGGGCGCGCGACTTCGACATGATCTACACCGGCTGGCCGCAGTCGCTGTCGCCCGGCAACGAGCAGCGCGGATTCTTCGGCTCGGATGCCGCCGACCAGGCCGGCTCCCAGAACTATGGCGGCGTGAAGAACCCGGCGATCGACAAGCTGATCGATAAGGTGATCTACGCCAAGGACCGCGAGGACCTCGTCGCCGCCACCCATGCGCTCGACCGGGTGCTGATGGCCTCGGACTATGTCATCCCGGGCTGGACGCTGCCGGCGACGCGCGTCGCGCGCTGGAACCGGTTCTCCCACCCCGATCCGCTGCCTTACTACTCCGACGGCTTCCCGACGGTGTGGTGGTACGACAACGCCAAGGCGGCGGCGCTCGGGCGCATTCCCCAATGAGCGGGCAGGACCGGCCGATGATGCGCCGACTCGGGCCGACGTTCGAACCGAGCCGACGAACGGTGCTCGCCGCGGCGGCCGGTTTTGCCGCCGCCGGCCTCGGGCCGCTGTCCATGGGACGCGCATTCGCCCAGTCCGCGCCCGTGACGGGCCCGGACGCCCCGGTCGGGCGCTCCCACGGCCTCTCGGTGTTCGGCGACCTCAAATATCCGGCCGACTTCTCCCATTTCGACTGGGTCAACCCGGACGCGCCGAAGGGCGGCCGCATGGTGTTCATGCCGCCGTCCTGGGGCTACAACCAGAATGTCCAGACCTTCAACACGCTGAATTCCTTCGTGCTCAAAGGCGACGCGCCGCCACGGATGGAACTCGTGTTCGCAAGCCTGATGACGCGGGCGCTCGACGAGCC
>JAEZMP010000095.1 GCA_023442215.1 Pseudomonadota bacterium | reverse complement strand
GCGGCCGACATCCTCGCGCAGCGCCACGAGCCCACGCCCCGGCACCACGAAGCCGGCGGCGTGCACCGCCCGCGTCAGCGCGCCGAGACGCTGCGCGGGGGCGAGCGCGGCAGCAGCGGCGGCGATGTCCTCCGGCGCGACGTCCAGCACCGTGCCGCCGACGGAGGCGACCGGCCGCACCGCCTCCTCGAGGCTCTCGATGCCGCAGAGCCCGCAGCCGGTCGGGCCGGCGATGCGGCGCCGGCGGGCGGAAAGCGCCGCCGCCGGTTCGTCGCCGATCCACATCCGCGCCTCGAAGCCGCGGCCCGAGACGCCGATCTCCGTCTCGATGATGTCGATGTCGAGAATCTCCGCCCGCGTCGCGACGAGCCCCTCCGACAGGGCGAAGCCGACGGCGAAATCCTCCAGATCCGACGGGCTCGCCATCATCACCGCGTGGGACGAGCCGTTGAAGGTGAACGCGACCGGCACTTCCTCCGGCACGATGCGCGCCGGCCCGTCGTGACCGGCCGGCCAGCGGATGCGCTTCGCCCGCGCCGCCGGCAGGCCGCCGAACGGCCCGGAAACCGGGTCGACGCCCGCGCCCGCCGTTGCCTCGTCATGCCGTGCCATGCCACCTCACCTCGAAACCGCCTCGCCCTGAAGGCTGCCGGATCAAGAACCTACCGCCTCATTCCGCCGCTTCGTTTCCAATGCGCCGGCTCGCCTGCGAATGGGCCCGATATTCCGTCTGCCATTCGCTCGGCCCGTTGGAGGCTCCGACCTGGACCGCCGTCACCTTGTATTCCGGGCAGTTGGTCGCCCAGTCCGAGAAGTCGGTGGTGATGACGTTGGCCTGGGTCTCCGGGTGGTGGAAGGTGGTGTAGACCACGCCGGGCGCCACGCGATCGGTGATCCGCGCCCGCAGCGTGGTCGCGCCCGCCCGGCTTTCGAGCTTCACCCAGTCGCCGTCGCGGATGCCGCGGTTCTCGGCATCGTGGGGGTGGATCTCCAGCAGATCCTCCGGGTGCCACACCACATTCCCGGTGCGGCGGGTCTGGGCGCCGACATTGTACTGCGACAGGATGCGGCCGGTGGTGAGCAGCAGCGGAAAGCGGCCGGTGGAGCGCTCTTCCGTCGCCACGTACTCGGTGATCATGAACTGGCCGCGGCCACGCACGAAGCCGTCGACGTGCATGATCGGCGTGCCGTGGGGCGCGGCCTCGTTGCAGGGCCACTGCACCGATCCCTCGGCGTCGAGCCGCGCATAGGAGACGCCGGCGAAGGAAGGCGTCGTCGCCGCGATCTCGTCCATGATTTCGGAGGGATGCGCATAGGGCATCGGCCGGCCCATGGCGGCGGCGATGGCGAGCGTGATCTCCCAGTCCGCCATGCCGGAGCGCGAGGGCATCACCCGCCGCACGCGGTTGATACGCCGCTCGGCGTTGGTGAAGGTGCCGTCCTTCTCAAGGAAGGTCGAACCCGGCAGGAACACGTGGGCGTAGTTCGCCGTCTCGTTCAGGAATATGTCCTGCACCACGACGCATTCCATCGCCTCGAGACCGGCGACGACGTGGTGGGTATCGGGGTCGGACTGAGCGATGTCCTCGCCCTGGACATAGAGGCCCTTGAAGCTGCCCTCGACCGCCGCATCCAGCATGTTCGGAATGCGCAGGCCCGGCTCGTCGTCCAGCGTCACGCCCCAGAGCTTCTCGAACACCGCGCGGGTGGCGTCGTCGGAAACGTGGCGGTAGCCCGGAAACTCGTGGGGGAACGAGCCCATGTCGCACGAGCCTTGCACGTTGTTCTGCCCACGCAGCGGGTTCACGCCGACGCCCGGCCGGCCGAGATTGCCGGTCGCCATGGCGAGGTTCGCCATCGCCATCACCGTGGTGGTGCCCTGGCTGTGCTCGGTGACGCCGAGCCCGTAATAGATCGCGGCGTTGCCGCCGGTGGCGTAGAGCCGCGCGGCGCCACGGATCGCCTCCGGGTCGACGCCGGCCAGCAGGCCGACCGCCTCCGGGCTGTTGCGCGGTTCGGCGACGAAGGCGGCCCAGCCTTCGAACGCGGAAAGCTCGCAGCGCTCGCGCACGAAGCGCTCGTCGATCAGCCCCTCGGTGACGATGACGTGGGCGATGGCGTTCATCACGGCGACATTCGTGCCGGGACGCAGCGGCAGGTGGAACGCTGCTTCCACATGGGGCGAGCGCACGATGTCGGTACGGCGCGGATCGATCACGATCAATTTCGCGCCGGCGCGGATGCGCCGCTTCATGCGGGCGCCGAACACCGGGTGACCGTCGGTCGGGTTGGCGCCGATCACCACGATGACGTCGGCCTCGTCGACGGAATCGAAGTCCTGCGTGCCGGCGGAAGTGCCGAACGCGGCCTTGAGGCCGTAGCCGGTCGGCGAATGGCAGACCCGCGCGCAGGTATCGACATTGTTGTTGCCGAACACCGAGCGGATCAGCTTCTGGACGAGGTAGGTCTCCTCGTTGGTGCAGCGCGACGAGGTGATGCCGCCGATGGAGCCGCGGCCGTAGGTCTCCTGGATGCGGTGGAACTCCGAGGCGACGCGGCCAAGCGCTTCATCCCATGAAACCTCGCGCCAGGGATCGGTGATCTTCTCGCGCACCATGGGGTTGAGGATGCGGTCGCCGTGGTTGGCGTAGCCCCAGGCGAAGCGGCCCTTGACGCAGGAATGGCCGTGATTGGCCTTGCCGTCCTTCCACGGCACCATGCGCACCAGCTCGTCGCCGCGCATCTCCGCCTTGAAGGAACACCCGACGCCGCAATAGGCGCAGGTGGTGACGACGGCATGCTCCGGCTGGCCGATCTCGACGACCGACTTTTCGATCAGCGTCGCGGTCGGGCAGGCCTGCACGCAGGCGCCGCAGGAGACGCACTCGGAATCGAGGAACAGTTCGTGCGCGCCGGGCGAAACATGGGATGAAAATCCGCGCCCCTCGATGGTGAGGGCGAAGGTGCCCTGCACCTCCTCGCAGGCGCGCACGCAGCGCGAGCACACGATGCACTTGGAAGGATCGAACTGGAAATAGGGGTTGGAGACATCCTTCGGCTGGCCGAGATGGTTGTCGCCGTCGTCGCCGTAGCGCACCTCGCGCAGGCCGACCGCGCCTGCCATGTCCTGCAGCTCGCAGTCGCCGTTCGCCCCGCAGGTGAGGCAGTCGAGCGGGTGGTCGGAGATGTAGAGCTCCATCACCCCCTTGCGCAGCCGCTTCAGCCGCTCGGTCTGGGTGCGGACCGAGATGCCCGCCGCCACCGGCGTGGTGCAGGAGGCCGGAGTGCCGTTGCGACCCTCAATCTCGACGAGACAGAGCCGGCAGGAGCCGAACGCGTTGAGCGTGTCCGTGGCGCACAGCTTCGGCACGCCGATGCCGGCTTCCCGCGCCGCGCGCATGATCGACGTGCCTTCACGTACCGTGACCGGAAAGCCGTCGATGGTGAGCGTCACCGTCGCCGCCGCGGCGGAGGGTGGCGTGCCGTAATCGGGTTCCTCGATGGCGCCGCCAGGGCCGGCCTCGAAGCCGCGTTCGTGGAAGGTGTCCATGGCGGGCCTCCTCATTCCGCGGCCGCCGGCAGCGCCGGGCGGTCGAAATCGTCGGGGAAGTGGCGCACGGCGCTCATCACCGGATAGGGCGTGAAGCCCCCGAGCGCGCACAGCGAGCCGAACTTCATGGTGTGGCAGAGGTCCTCGACGAGGGTCAGGTTCTCCGCCCGGTCGATGTCCGCGACGATGCGGTCGATCACCTCGACGCCGCGGGTGGAGCCGATGCGGCAGGGCGTGCACTTGCCGCAGCTTTCGTGTGCGCAGAACTCGAAGGCGAACCGCGCCTGTGCCGCCATGTCGACGCGGTCGTCGAACACCACCACGCCGCCGTGTCCGATCAGACCGTCGCGGGCGGCGAAGGCCTCGTAATCGAACGGCGTGTCGAACAGCGAAGGCGGGAAATAGGCGCCGAGCGGTCCGCCGACCTGCACCGCCTTCACCGGGCGGCCGGTGGCGGTGCCGCCACCGATCTCTTCCACGAGCGCACCGAGCGTGATGCCGAACGCCGTCTCGTAGAGCCCGCCGCGACGAACGTTGCCGGCAAGCTGCACCGGCATGGTGCCGCGCGAGCGCCCCATGCCGAAATCACGGTAGAACGCCGCGCCGCGCGCCAGGATCACAGGCACGGTCGCGAGCGAGATCAGGTTGTTGATGACGGTCGGGCACCCGAACAGGCCCTTGTGCGCCGGCAGCGGCGGCTTCGGCCGCACGGTGCCGCGCCGGCCCTCGAGGCTTTCCAGCAGCGCCGTCTCCTCGCCGCAGACATAGGCGCCCGCCCCCACGCGGAGCTCGATGTCGAAGGCCGGGCCGCGGCCCATCAGCGCCGGGCCGATCAGTCCGGCGGTCCGCGCGGTTTCGATCGCACGGTTCGTCATGGCGATGGCGACGGGGTATTCCGAGCGGCAATAGATGTAGCCCTGCGTCGCCCCCACCGCGAAGCCGGCGATCGCCATGCCCTCGATCAGCGCGAACGGGTCGCCTTCCATCAGCATCCGGTCGGCGAAGGTGCCGGAATCGCCTTCGTCGGCATTGCAGACGATGTATTTCCGCTCGTCGGCGGCGTCAGCCACCGTCTTCCACTTCACACCTGTCGGGAAGCCGGCTCCGCCGCGCCCGCGCAGGCCGGATTCCGTCACCGCCTGCACCACCGCCGCCGGGCCGATGTCGAGCGCGCGCCGCAGGCCCGCAAGCCCGCCATTCGCCTCGTAGTCGGCGAGCGAAGCGGGATCGATGATGCCGCAGCGGGCGAAGGTCAGCCGCTGCTGGTCCTTCAGCCAGGCGATCTCCGCCGTCGCCCCATGAAACAGGCTGCCGAGTGCCCCAGTGGGTGCGAGCCCGTCGAACAGGCCGCCGTCCGCCAGCGCCTCCACGTCCTCCGGCGCCACCGGCCCATAGGCCACGCGGCCGGCCGATGTCTCGACCTCCACCAGCGGCTCCAGCCAGAACATCCCGCGCGAGCCGTTGCGCACGATCTCGACCGCCCGGCCGCGACGGACGGCTGCCGCCGCGAGCGCGTCCGCCACCGCGTCCGCGCCCACCGCCACGGCCGCGGAATCGAGGGGAACGAACACGCGGAGAACGTCGCCGGTGGTGCTCATGGTGCGTCGCTCCGCACCGCCGCGACCGCGCGATCGAGCCCGGCGGCAGTGGCACGGCCGATCAGCCGGCCGTCCAGCATCGCGGCCGGGGCTGTCGCGCAGAGGCCGAGGCAATAGACGGGTTCGATCGTCAAGGCGCCGTCCGGCGTGGTGCCGCCCCAGTCAAGCCCATGGCGGGCGAGCACATCGGCATGCAGCGCGTCGCAGCCGAGCGACTGACAGGCCTCCGCGCGGCAGAGCTTCAGAACATGGCGGCCCGCCGGCTCGGCGCGGAAATCATGATAGAACGTCACGACGCCATGGATCTCGGCACGCGACAGGTTCAGCGCGTCGGCGATCATCGGCACGGTGCCGGCGGGCACGTATCCGAACGCCTCCTGAAGCGCATGCAGGATCGGCAGCGTCGCGCCGGGAACGGATTTCAGCCCCTCGATGATCGAGGCGGCGCGGGCGACGTCGAAGCCGGCCTCGCGGATGGACGCGGCGCTCCCGCCGGGTGCCTCGCGGCGAATCCGCTCGTCCCTCGCCACGGTTTCGGTAGCCATGCTCATGGCGACGTCCGTTCCCTCCGGCCGCGCGCCAAAGTCGCGCGCGGCGCTATTCACTCGCGGATCGCTGTTTCGATCCGTTCCAATTAAAGCCTCCGCGTGCAGCGCCATCAAGGCGCGCGCGCCGTGTTGCGATAGAACATTTCTATCGAAAGCCGGACGATAAACGCGGACTCACCGCGTGTTTCGGGCCGGCAACGTCTCGTCGACCGCCGTGAACGCCCGCGCGAAACCGTCCGACGAGAGGCGGTCGAGCGTCCTGCGGAGAACTTCCGCCTCTTCCCGGCCGAAGACGGCGTCGAAGCGGGACTGGGCGTCCTGCCACAGCGCCAGTGCCTCGGCCTGCCGCGCCTCGCCTTCCTCGGTCAGGCGAACGCGCTTCGCGCGGCGGTCCTTCTCGTCCGCGACCAGTTCCACCAGCCCGTCGCGCAGCAACGGCCGCAGCGTGTGGCCGAGCGCGGACTGGTCCATGACCAGTGCCGTCGCCAGTTCCCTCAGAGTCGGCGCCGTCCGGTAGGCGATCTGCGTCAGCAGCGAGAACTGGGTGGAGCGCAGGCCGGAGGGCTCCAGAACGTCGTCATAAAGCCGGCCGAGCCGGCGCGACGCCCGCTTCACCGCGGCGTTGGAACAGAAATCCCAGGTATTCGGAGCAACGGGAGTGTTCGGAGCGACGGGAGAGTTCGGAGCAACGGGTATGTTCGGCGCATTTGAGGTGCCCGGCGCATCGTGGCTTTCCCGATCATTCGGACTCTCGGTATCGGTCTTGCTCATCTCATCCTCGGCGCAGTCCGCCACCCCATCGCTTACGCAGTCCATGTTGGCTGATCCGGCAGTGACCTGTCCCGCGCGCCTGCCAAGAACCCACCGTTTCCTCTTGGCACGAATGCCGGAGAGGCATCTCCGGACACGTCGGCGCCCTCCGCATGACGAACGACGCACGACGGACGACGGACGACGGACGACGGACGACGAACACGCGTCGGCGGTATCCCGCACCGGGCATGGCACAGCACCTTTTTCGCACGGCCATCGTTCAAGTGCCCTTGTCTACGCCGCTCGCGTGTTCATATAGTGGCATATACCACTATTAATGCAGCAGGGCCACGAGGCGCTGCGGCTGATCGCTCCCGGATGGAGCCAGACCTGGAGACCACGATGACATCCCCCATCAAGGCCGGAGCGGCCCTCGTGACCGGTGCCTCGTCCGGCATCGGCGCCACCTACGCGGAGCGGCTCGCACGGCGCGGACACGACCTCGTTCTGGTCGCCCGCGACAAGGCGCGGCTGGAGACGCTCGCGGCGCGGATCGCCGCCGAAACAGGCGCCAAGGTCGCGATCCTGCCGGCCGACCTGAGCAGCGAGGCCGGAGTGAGAGCCGTCGTGGACCGGATCGTCGCCGATACATCGATTTCGATGATCGTGAACAATGCCGGCATCGGCCCGGACGGCCCGGCCTTGAGTTCGCCGCCGGACTATCTCGACAAGATGGTCAGCCTGAACGTCACGGCCGTGAACAGCCTGACGGTGGCAGCGGCGAACGCCTTCGAGGCACGCGGCGGCGGAACCATCGTCAATATCGCCTCGGTGGTGGCCCTGATCCCGGAACGGGTCCACGCCACCTATGCTGCCAGCAAGGCGTTCGTGCTCGCCCTCACCCAGTCGCTTGCCGCGCAGACGCCGGATAGCGGCCTGCGCTTCCAGGCCGTGCTGCCGGGATTGACGCGAACCGAGATTTTCGAGCGCGCGGGCGTCGACATCAACGGGCTCGATCCCTCGATGGTGATGGAGGTCGGCGACATGGTGGACGCGGCGCTCGCCGGGCTCGACCAGGGCGAGACCGTCACCATTCCCTCCCTGCCCGACCCGGCGAAGTGGGACGCGATCGGCGGCGCCCGCGCAGCCATTGGCCCCGACCTGTCGAAGGACAAGCCGGCAGCGCGCTACGGCGTCGGCACGGCCTGACCGCGACCCGCTCCCCAGGGCGGGTCAGTCCTCTTCGTCCGCGAGCCGGCGCGCTTCGCTTACCAGCGCGGCGGTCAGCGGCGCCATCGGCTCGCGGTGCGGCACCACGAGGCCGATGGTCGGCGTGACCGGGGCACCGAGGATCGGGATCGCCCTGATCTCGCCCTCGAGGCCCACCGTCTCCGCCAGCCTCTCGGGCAGGATGGTGCACCAGTGCCCGGTGCGGACGTGGCTGATGAGGTCGACAATGGAGTTCGATTCGAGTTGCGGGTCGGATTTCAGCCCCGCGCCGCGCAGCAGCCGGTCGACGATGCGCCGGTTCTGCATGTCGGGCGTCAGCAGACACAGCGGCACTCCGGCGAAGTCCGCCCAGGACACGCTCTCCCGCTCGGCCATCGGCCCGTTCCGCGCCGCCGTGAGGAAGCGATAGCGCTCGCGATAGAGCGGGATCGTGCGGGCGCGGCCGACCGGCTCGTTGTCGACATAGGTCAGCCCGGCGTCGATCTCCAGATTCTCCAGAAGGTCGAGGATGTCCGCCGACGGCCGCGACTGCACGGAGATGCGGACGTGGGGATGCCGGGTGCGGTAAGGCGTCGTCAGTGCCGTCATCAGGCCGAGGGCGGTCGGCACCGCGGCGATGCGCAGGTGCCCGGCAAGGCCGTGGCGGAGCGCATTGACCTCCTGGCGCATGGCGCGCGCGTCGCCGACGATGCGGCGTGCCCATTCCAGCACCCGCTCGCCCTCGGGCGTAAAGCCGATGAAGCGGCTGCCCCGGTTGACGAGCACGGCGCCGAGCTGTTCCTCCAGCGCGCGGATGCCGGCGGAAAGCGTGGGTTGGGTGACGCCGCAGGCTTCGGCCGCACGGCCGAAATGCTTCTCGCGGGCGAGCGCGATCAGAAAATCGAGCTTGTCGATCACGCGGCCGCCCTCCCGGCGCGGAAGCGCCCCGTTCCCGAGGCTGCCGGCCGTCAGGCCGGTCGGGTCCCGCCTTGTCTCCGCGCGTCGGCCGGCGGGAGCCCGCGCGCTTTTATGCCTCCGGCCGCAGCGCCCGGTGCGGCTCAGGCGGCGCCGTAAACCTCGTCCGCCCGGCTCTCGAACGCTTCGGCGAAGCGGCGGAAGGCCTGCTCGAACACCGCGCCCATCAGTGCGCCGAGCGCGCGGCTCTTGAATTCGTAGGAGATGAAGAAGCCGACCTCGCAGGTCTCCTCCCCCGTCTCCCGGAAGGTCCACTTGTTCTCGAGCGAGCGGAAAGGTCCGTCGAGATAGGAGACCTGGATTTCCCCCTTCGCCCGGTCGAGCACGACCTGCGAGGTGAAGGTCTCGCGGAACATCTTGTAGGCGACCGTCATGTCGGCGACGAGCACTTCCCGGCCATCGGCAAGCGCGCGGCGGCCGCGCACGGCCAATCCCTGGCACAGCGGCACGAAGCGCGGATATTTCTCCACGTCCGCCACCAGGTCGAACATCGAGGCGGCCGAATGGCGCACGCGCCGCGACGTCTGGAATGAAGGCATCCGAAAACCGCCGGTCAGTTGCCGAGGCGGGCGAGGCGCGCCGCCTTCAGCCGCTCGAAGTCCTCGCCGGCATGGTGCGAGGAGCGGGTCAGCGGGCTCGACGAGACCATCAGGAAGCCCTTGGCGTAGGCCACCGTCTCATAGCCCTTGAACTCGTCGGGCGTGACGAAGCGCATCACTTCGTGATGCTTGCGCGTCGGCTGGAGATATTGGCCGATGGTGATGAAGTCGACGTCCGCCGAGCGCAGGTCGTCCATCAGCTGGAGCACCTCGTTGCGCTCCTCCCCGAGGCCGACCATGATGCCGGACTTGGTGAAGATGGTCGGATCGAGTTCCTTCACCCGCTGCAGCAGGCGGATGGAGTGGAAGTAGCGCGCACCCGGCCGCACCTTCAGATATTTCGACGGCACGGTTTCGAGGTTGTGGTTGAACACGTCCGGCCGTGCGGCGACGACCACCTCCAGCGCGCCGTCCTTGCGCAGGAAGTCCGGCGTCAGGATCTCGATGGTGGTCTTCGGCGCGGCGTGGCGGATCGCCTCGATCACCTCGGCGAAGTGCTGTGCGCCGCCGTCGGCGAGATCGTCACGGTCGACGGACGTGATGACGACATGGGTAAGGCCGAGCTTGGCAACCGCCTCGGCCACCTTCTGCGGCTCGTCGCCGTCCAGCGGCCCGGGCATCCCGGTGCGCACGTTGCAGAACGCGCAGGCACGGGTGCAGGTGTCGCCCATGATCATGAAGGTGGCGTGCTTCTTCGACCAGCACTCGCCGATATTGGGGCAGCCGGCCTCCTCGCACACGGTGACGAGGCCGTTCTTCTTCACGATGTCCTGGGTCTCGCGGTAGACCGGCGAGCCGGGCGCGCGCACGCGGATCCACTCCGGCTTGCGCAGCATCGGCGTATCGGGCCGGCTGGCCTTCTCCGGATGACGGGGACGGGCTTTGGTGGTGTCGAGAACCGTGACCATGAACGGCTTCATTCCAATGGTTGCGGGCCAACTTCGGATTGCGGGCCCACTTCAAGGCCATGCCCGAAAGGCCGGAAACGCGGTCTGTTCTTCGAACCAGTCTTAACCCCGTGGCCCGGCCGCGTCGAGGGGCGCGGGCCGCATGGCCGCCCCGTCGTCCGCGCCGGTCATCGCCGCTGGAACAGCCCCAGCACGAACAGAAGCACGACGGCGCCGATGGAGGATACGATCAGGCTCGTCCAGAAACCGGGCAGCACCGAAATCTGGAAATTGCGGACCAGCCAGCCGCCGATCAGCGAGCCGATCAGGCCGACGATGAGGTTCGTGATCAGGCCGTGATTGCGGTTGAACACCCGCTCGGCGATCCATCCGGCGAGAATGCCGATCAGGATCGCGCCGAAGAAGCCGACGCCGTTCATGGATGGTCCCCCTCACCCGCCACACCCGGCGGCCGGCACTCGGCGCGACGCGCCATTCGGTCGGTCAAATCCGCTGGCCGAACAAAGGCCTGCAGGCACAAAGGTGGCGATTGGCGGCGCGTTCGTCAACCGGCAAGCCGGCCACGGATGCCAGAGCATCCGGGCCGGCCGCCGATGGCGTCGTCAGGTGTGGATCACCCGGCCGTAGGCGTCGAGCACGCTCTCGTGCATCGTCTCCGACAGGGTCGGATGCGGGAACACGGTGTGCATCAGGTCTTCCTCGGTGGTCTCCAGGTTCATGGCGACCACGAAGCCCTGGATCAGCTCCGTCACCTCGGCCCCGACCATGTGGGCGCCCAGAAGCTCGCCGGTCTCGGCATCGAAGATCGTCTTCACGAGGCCTTCCGGCTCGCCGAGCGCGATGGCCTTGCCGTTGCCGATGAACGGGAAGCGGCCGACGCGGATCTTGCGGCCGGCTTCCTTGGCCTTGTTCTCGGTGAGGCCGACGGAGGCCACCTGCGGGTTGCAGTAGGTGCAGCCCGGGATCTTGGCCTTGTCCATCGGGTGCACGTGCAGGCCCTTGATGCCCTCGACGCAGATCACGCCCTCGTGCTCGGCCTTGTGGGCGAGCATCGGCGGGCCGGCGACGTCGCCGATGGCATAGAGGCCGGGAACGTTGGTGCGGCCGAGGCCGTCGGTCACGATGCAGCCGCGGTCGGTCTTGACACCGAGCGCTTCGAGGCCGAGGCCCTCGATATTGCCCTGCACGCCGACCGCCGAGATCATGCGATCGGCCGTGATTTCCTGCGACTTGCCGTCCTTGGTGACGACGGTCGCGGTCACGGAATCCGCGTTCTTCTTCACGCCGGCGACCTTGGCGTCGGTCAGGATCTTCATGCCCTGCTTCTCGAGCCGCTTGCGCACGTGGGCCGCGATCTCATGGTCCTCGACCGGCAGGATCTGCGGCATCACCTCGACGACGGTCACCTCGGCACCGAGGGTGCGGTAGAACGAGGCGAACTCGATGCCGATGGCGCCCGAGCCCATCACCAGGAGCGACTTCGGCATCCGGTCGGGCTTCAGGGCCTCGAAATAGGTCCAGATCAGCTTCTTGTCGGGCTCGATGCCGGGCAGCGCGCGCGGACGGGCGCCGGTGGCGATGATGATGTTCTTGGCCGAATAATCGCCGCCGCCGAGCGCGCCCTTCGGCGCGTTTTCCGCGGCCTCGACCTTCAGCTTGCCGGCGCCGGAAAGCGTCGCCTTGCCCCAGATCACGTCGATCTTGTTCTTCTTCATCAGGAAGCCGACGCCGGTCGAGAGCTGGCTGGCGACGCCGCGCGAACGCTGGATCACGGCATTGATGTCGAAGCCGACGCTCGAGGCCGACAGGCCGTAGTCCTTGGCGTGCTCCATGTAGTGGTAGATCTCGGCCGAGCGCAGCAGCGCCTTCGTCGGGATGCAGCCCCAGTTGAGGCAGATGCCGCCGAGATGGGATTTCTCGACCACGGCGGTCTTGAAGCCGAGCTGGGCCGCGCGGATCGCCGCGACATAGCCGCCCGGGCCGCCGCCGATGATGATGATGTCGTAGGAAGTGTCGCTCATGTCCGTGCGGCCCTTTGGGCCCCCCTTGATGTGTCGCGCCCGGCTTTTCCGCGGCAGGGCGGCCTGTCGAGGCCTCCCGCCGGCCGCATCAGCGGCAGACCGGCTTGCCGAGCTTCAGGGCGAATGTCCGCGGCCCGACCGCCGGCGCTCCGGCCGGCTTGGGCGCATCGACGACCGTGACGCGCAGGCGGCACGTCGCGGTCGAAACCTCGTAGCCGCCGCCGGCGCCGGCCGTCACCGAAACGATGGGCCCGCTCGCCTGGAGCGCGTCAGCGACGCCCGCGTCCGCCGCGATGGCCTGCATTTCCGTCACGCGCTGCCAGTAGGGCGACAGCACCGCGAACGCCGGGGTGCAGGCAACGCCGAACAGGGTCGCTGCGGTGGCGGCAACGGTCGCACGCTTCGCGGCCTGTGCCCGCGACCAGCGCGGGGAAACCTGGAGATCGGTGTCGCCCAAGCCTTCCTCCCCCAAAGTTTTCGCCCCTCAAGCCCTCTTCCCGAGAGCCTGTGCCGTTTCCGGCCGGAATGCGCTCCGGCCTTCCCGGATGGCGGTCAGCGGGCAACCGTCGGTCCCGTCCCGCTGCCGGATCGTGCGGCAGCAGAACGGGACCGCAATCACACCAGAAGCGACAGCGGCTTCTCGATGGCGCCCTTCAGGGCCTGGCCGAGTTCGGCGCCAAGCGCGCCGTCGACGGCGCGATGGTCGGTCGAGAGCGTGATCGTCATCTGGGTGGCGACCGCAAGCTGTCCGCCGCGCACCACGGCCCGCTGCTCGCCCGCGCCCACCGCCAGGATGGTGGCGTGCGGCGGGTTGACGATCGCCGCGAAGTCCTTGACCCCGAACATGCCGAGATTGGAGATCGCGGTGGTGCCGCCCTGATATTCCTCGGGCTTCAGCTTCTTGGCACGGGCGCGGCCGGCGAGGTCCTTCATCTCGTTGGAGATGGCCGACAGCGACTTCTGGTCGGCATTGCGCACCACCGGCGTGATCAGGCCGCCGGGCAGCGACACGGCGACGCCGATATCGACCACCTTGTGCTTCAGCATCCCGGCTTCGGTCCACGTCACGTTGGCGTCGGGCACCGCCTTCAGCGCCACCGCCATCGCCTTGATGACGAAGTCGTTGACCGACACCTTGTAGGCCGGCTTGCCGTCGACCGACGGGGCCGCCTCGTTGATCTCGGCACGCAGCTTGAGGAGCGCGTCGAGGTCGACGTCGAGGCTGAGATAGAAGTGCGGCACCGTCAGCTTGGATTCGAGCAGACGGCGGGCGATGACCTTGCGCATGCCGTCGTGAGGCACGACGTCGTAGCTGCCCGGCTGGAACAGCTTCAGCACCGCCTCGTCCGACGCGCCGGCAGGCAGGCTCGGCGCTGCGGCAGCGGGGGCCGGAGCGGCGGCTGTGGCAGCGGCGGCCGGCTTGGCGGCACCGCCGGCGGCGGCAGCCTCCACGTCGGTCTTCACGATGCGGCCGTGCGGGCCGGAGCCCTTGATGGCCGCGAGATCGAGGCCCTTTTCCTTGGCGATGCGACGGGCCAGCGGCGAGGCGAACAGGCGCTCGCCGGAGGACGCGGCAGCAGGAGCTGCAGGCGCGGACGGAGCAGCGG
>JAEZMP010000591.1 GCA_023442215.1 Pseudomonadota bacterium | reverse complement strand
TCGAGGGATAGATAATAGACCCGCTTGGCGTTGTTCTCGTAGGTCGCGCGGGTGGAGGCGATCCAGCGATCTACGACGCGGTCACGCACGGCGAGAGCGGTGGCCACGAACCAGTCGCGGTCGCTCGCGGTGATGGTGCTCTTGCCCACATAATAGGTGAGCTTGTCCAAGATATCGGCACGCAGCGAAGCCGCATCCTCGCCACGCGGTCCCCCGGGGCTTTCGACGGATACGGTTTCGAGGTGCTCTTGGTTCGCCGGGGATTCGACCGTCATGACTGGGGTTTCTCCACTGGATCGACGATGGGCGGGCTCGGACCGCGACTGTCGGACGAAGGAACGGAAGGACGGGCAGAGTGCAATCTGGACAGAGTGATTGCAAACGCCGGGGCGGGAAAGGACTGCGTTTGCATCGGGCGCCGGGTCGTAATGCCGCCCCTCGTCCAGAATGCAACCCCTGTGCCATCAACGAGATGACAGTTCGGTTCAACGGACGCGCTTTTCCCGTTGATTTCGATCAACGCGCCCGACCGGCCTCTGCCCTGAGGTTCGACAGGCGGTCCTTCCCGGGCACAACGGCCAGACGTGATAGAGGCGGCCACCTTGCGGAAAGGGCCGGTGCGTGTTCATGGGAAGCAGACCCGAGGAGGAAACGCGCCGGAGAAGAATGCGCGGGGAGAACGCACTCGCCGACCCGATGCGGGGCCCGGCGTTTCCCGCTGGTCACCAGAGCCGATGACTTTTCGGAACCCGGGGCCGGTTTCAGGCCTTCCTCCCCGTCCGGTCGCATGCGGCCGGGTGACGGGCGTGCTGAGCGAGGCAGCGATGCGGATCGAAGACCAGACGGAAACCGCAGCCTTTCTCGCCGGGGTGCTGGCCGGCGCGCGCGTGATCGAGACCCACATCTCCGTTCTGTTCCTCGGCGCCGATACCGTGTTCAAGCTGAAGAAGGCGGTGCGGCTGCCCTATGTGGACCTGTCGACGGTTGAGCGTCGCCTGGCCTGCTGCAGGCGCGAGCTCGATCTCAACCGGCGCACCGCGCCCGCGCTCTACCGCAGTGTTCGCCGTATCACGCGGGATGCCTCCGGCCGGCTCGCGTTCGACGGCGAGGGCGAGACGGTGGACGCCGTGGTGGAGATGGCGCGGTTCGACGATGCCGGCCTTGCCGACCGCCTCGCGGAAGAGGGACGGCTGTCGCCGCCGCTCGTCGAGGCGATGGCGGCGGCCGTGGCGGACTTTCATGCGGGGGCCGAGCCGGTTGCCCCCGGCGCCGAGCCCGGCGGGGCGGCGCGCATCGCCGCCGTGCTCGACATCAACCGCAGGGCGCTCGAACCCGCCCGCGGCCTGTTCGGCGACGGGCCGGTTAGTGATCTCGTGGCGGCAAGCGCCCGCCTGCTCGACCGCCACGCCGATCTTGCCGACCTCCGGCAGCGGCAGGGCTGGGTTCGCCGCTGCCATGGCGACCTGCACCTGCGCAACATCGTCTTCATCGACGGCGCGCCCGTCCTGTTCGACTGCCTTGAGTTCGACGAGGACATGGCGACCACGGACGTGCTCTACGACGTCGCCTTTCTGGTGATGGACCTGATTCACCGCGGGCTCTCCGCGGAAGCGAACGTCGTGCTCAACCGCTATCTCGACCTCGCGCGTACCGAGGACGGGTTGCCGCTGATGCCGCTCTTCCTGGCGATGCGCGCCACCGTCCGCGGTCACATCGCCGCGACGGTCGCAGCGGAGGCGTCGGGCGGGGAGGGCGAGCGGCTGCGCGCGGATGCCGCGGCCTATCTCGATCTCGCTGCCACGTTTCTCGTGGAGCGTCCGGTCATGCTGGTCGCCATCGGCGGGCTCAGCGGCTCGGGCAAATCGACGGTCGCCCGCGGTCTCGCGCCGCATGTCGGCCCTGCGCCCGGAGCGCGCGAGCTTTCGAGCGACCGCACCCGCAAGCGGCTGTTCGGCGTTTCCGCCGTGACGAAGCTGCCCCCGGAGGCCTATCGGTCCGGCGTGTCGCGCACCGTCTATTCCCGTCTTTTCAAGGAAGCCGCGTCGGTCGTCGGGGCGGGGCACTCCGTCGTCGTCAACGCGGTGTTCGACCGGGCCGAGGACCGCGACGCCGTGGAGGCGGCGGCACGGGCGGCCGGCGTGCGCTTCCTCGGGCTCTGGCTGGACGCACCGGAAGCCGTGCTCGTCGATCGCGTCGAGCGCCGCTACGGCGATCCGTCGGACGCCGATGCGGCGGTGGTGCGGGCGCAGGCGACGCACTCGACGGGTGAAATAAAATGGACGCGTATCGATGCCAGCATGGACATTGCGTCGGTGGTGGCCGCTGCACGCCGGGCCTGTGCCGCGCGCTTCGGTGATCCGCCGGTGGTCCCGGCCCGTTTTACGGCGTGAATTGAACCCGCAGCGGATTGTCGCGCGACCCGTGTCGTGGCACGGAGTAGAGATGGAAAAGGGGAGCCGCTGACTCGGGGGTGCAGCAGCGGCGGTCGGTTCCAGAGTACCGAAAAGGGGCTTTATCCATGTCAGCGAGGCGCATGCCTCTTACCATCGGTGCTCTGGGCATCGTGTTCGGCGATATCGGCACGAGCCCGCTCTATGCCTTCCGCGAGGCGGCCAGGGCCGCCGAAGCCGCGACCGACTTCGCCGTGCTGGGCGTGCTTTCGCTCATGCTGTGGGCGATTATCCTGTCGGTGAGCCTGAAATATGTCACGCTGGTGCTGCGCCTCGACAACGATGGCGAAGGCGGCATCCTGGCGCTGGCCACCCTGCTCGACCTGCAGCATTTCACGCCGGGCCACCGGGGATTGCTGCTGCTTGTCGCCCTCGTCGGCGCGGCGATGCTGTTCGGCGATGGCGTCATCACGCCGGCGATCTCAGTCCTCAGCGCCGTGGAGGGGCTAGAGCTTGTCGCGCCCAGCCTGACGGAATTCGTGGTGCCGATCACGGTCGCGATCCTGCTCGTGCTCTATGCGGCACAACGGGCCGGCACCCACCGCATCGGCATCCTGTTCGGGCCGGTGATGACGCTCTGGTTCGCCGTGCTGGGCGTCCTCGGCCTGATGGCCGCCGTCAAGAACCCGATCGTGTTCACCGCAATCAATCCGCTCTATGGCGTGGAACTGATCTGGTCGGCGCCCGAGAAGGCGATCTTCGTGCTCGCCGCCGTGTTCCTCACCATCACCGGCGGCGAGGCTCTCTATGCCGACCTCGGCCAGTTCGGCCGCAAGGTGATCACGAGAGCCTGGTATTGCTTCGCGATGCCGGGGCTCGTGCTCAACTATTTCGGCCAGGGCGCGCTCGTGCTCGCCGCCCCGACGGCGCTGCGCAACCCGTTCTTCCTGCTTG
>JAEZMP010000541.1 GCA_023442215.1 Pseudomonadota bacterium | reverse complement strand
CGAGCAGGAGAACTGCCGCCGCAGCCGCCGCCGGCCAGCGGGACCGGTGGGCCGCGCGCGGGCGTCCCGCGGCGATGCGGGCAAGGTCCAGTTCCGGCGGCAGGGGTTCAGCAGCGATCGGCGCGAGCGCGGCGCGCAGCATGTCGCGGTCCGCGCGGAAGGCGGCGACGCGGGCGGCGGCTTCCGGGTTGGCTTCCAGATGGCGGACCACCTCGGCGCGCCGCTCGGGCGGCAGGGCATCGTCCACATAGCCGTTGAGGTCGTCTTCCGTGATCGGTCCCGGCGTCATTTCACTCTCCGCAGGGTAGGTCCGCCCGTCTCCCGCAGGCTTCCCTGCACGTCTTCGGACAAGGCCACATGCAGCCGCTGGCGCGCCCGCGACAGGCGCGACATCACCGTTCCGATAGGCACGCCCAGCACGACCGCCGTCTCGGCATAGGAAAGATCCTCCACCGCCACCAGCAGGATCACGGCGCGCTGGTCCTCGGGAAGGCGGGACAAGGCCGTCATCACGTCGCGATAGTGCAGGCCGCTCTCCTGTGCCGCGGGATGGACGACGTCGATCTCGTCGGCGTCCTCCACCGGCACGCTGCGCCGTCGTGCGGCCTGCCGCAGCCCGTTGATGGCGAGGTTGTGCAGGATGGTGAAGAGCCACGGGCGCGGATCGGTCATGTCGCGCCGCCGGTGCCAGTTGCGGATCGCCCGCTCCAGACAGTCCTGCACCAGATCGTCGGCCTCCGCGCGGTCGCGCACGAGCGCGCGCGCATAGCGGCGAAGCGCCGGGATGAGCGGCTCGATCTGGCGCAGCATATCCGTTGTCATGACGGCACCATCGCGCTTTCCCGCGCCGGAGGTCTATCCCTGCGCCGGTCCGGCCTTCGAAGCCCGCGCGGGGCCGGCGGCGAGCGGCACGGGTGCCATGCTGGCGAACACCCCGTCGCGGAACACGAGGGCATGCAGGAGCGCGGCGCCGATATGGGCGAGGACCGTCAGAAACAGCACCGCTGCCAACACGGTGTGCCCGGTTCGCAGCCACGCGAACAGCATGTCGTTCTGCGGCAGGATCGGCGGCAGAACGAATGCCCCGTACATCACGACGGGATAGCGCGCCGCCGACAGCATCGCCCAGCCGACCAGCGGCACGGCGAACATCAGCCCATAGAGCAGGATGTGGGAGCCGTGGGCGGCGAACCGCAGCAGCGGCGGCATGTCGCTCGGCAGTGGAGGCGGCGGGCGCAGCCGCCGGTTCGCCAGCCTGACCGCCGCGAGCACGAGAATGGCGATGCCGAGCGGCCGGTGAACCGACAGGAGCCAGTGATAATCCGCGAGCGAGGCCACCATGCCGATGCCGATGAACAGCATCGCGAGGATCATGACGGCCATCAGCCAGTGCAGAAGACGGGAGAGAACCGGAAAGCGGGGCGGTGTCAGGGTTTGCTCGGTCATGGTCATGCCCCGTTCCGGCTGGCTGGAAACTGCACTTCGCTCGGCGTCTTCGCCTCGCCCGCCCGCCGGGTGAAGGAGGTCGAGTAGGCGGCCGAGCGGGCACTGAGCAGGGGATCGTCCGAGGGCGCGATCCCGGACGGCAGCACGAGCGGATCGAAATTGACGTCGCGGCAGTTGCCGGGGCCTTCGGCCTCGATGTGGTCGACGGTCAGGGTGCCGACGTCGATGCGTTCGCGATCGTCCGGCCAGGGCCGCGACGCGTCGTCAGTGGGATCGCCGGGCTGGCCGACCGTCACCACGAGATGCCAGCGCACGGGCCCATCGGCGATCCGCGCCGCCAGCGCATCGAAAAGGTAGTTCCGGTCGCTGCCGGTGGACGCCGCATGCGGCGTTGCCGGCACGAAGGGATCTTCCGCCACCATCGCCCAGCGCACCGGCGTCGAGGCTCCGGCGGCGTTCACGAAGCGGAACGCATCGAGGCTGTTATAGCTCGCATTGGCGAACCCGGTGGAGAACGGCCGGGCCTTGATGAGCTGCACCGCCTGCGCGGCCTCCGGGTGTGCGCCGAAGAACGCCTGCAGGGCCGCAGGGTCCGGCTTTCCGGTCGCCGGATCTGGCCGGGCGGCGACGAGCTGCTCCTCGAACGCTGCCGGCGTGCGCACCGGGAAGACCGGGATGTCGTTCATGCCCGTTCGCCACTCCTCGCCGCCGGGGAGGTGGAACGCGAGGGCGAGGCTGCGCACCTCCGTCTCGCTGTCCGGCACGAAGGGCCTGCCGACCGCCACCGCGAACCGGCCGGTCACCGGCGTCGTGCCGCTGCGGAACACCGATGCGCTGGAAAGGCTTGTGCCGGCGCCGTTCGCCTCGAAGGCACCGGCGATGCACACGCCCTTGGCGTGATTGCGCCGGAAGCCCGGATGGACGCCGTTCACGGCCTCGAAGGTGTCGACGAGGCGCGCCTGCGTCAGCCGCCCGGGCGAGAGGAAGCCTCCGGCGAATGCAAGGCCGACGGTGAGCACGCCAGCGACACCCGCGGCGGCAACAATGCCGCCGACGAGGCGGGGGCTTGGCGGCCACAGCCGGTATCTGTCCTGTTGCATGGAAAATCTCGTGCCCGTTTGGGTGGTGTCTTCATGAGCATCGACACCCGGCACGCGGCTTTATTCCGCGTCCGCACGGAATTTTCTGCAAGGCCCCGCCGTCTGCGCCGGATTCCGGCTCAGCCGAACGCGGCGCCGGGCTTCACGCCGAGCTTCTTCAGGATGATCGCCAGCGGGCAGAAACCGGTCAGCGACGCCTGCATCAGGTTGAGGCCGACGAACGCGGCGAGCAGCAGCCACCACGGGCTGAAGGCCCAGGCGAGGCCGAGGCTGACGAGGATCATGAAACCGGCGAACAGAAGGACGGCGCGGTCGATGGTCATGGCGGGCTCCTCTCGAGACCAAGGTGGTTGGGCAAGGGCGACGGCGGCCTTGGGCGACCGCCCCGGCCGGTCCTGCCGCGTTGCCATTCATGACTTGATCATATCCATAATTATCGTATATACGCAATTATGAAATTAAACGGTCATGCCCTTTCCGGTCGTGCCGACGAAGCCGTGGCGCTGCTGCGGGCGCTCGCGAATCCGCATCGCCTGCTGATCCTCTGCAGGCTTGCGGAAGGCGAGCGGCCGGTCGGCGCACTTGCCGCCGAGATCGGTTGCCGCGAGGCTGCAATCTCCCAGCATTTGGCGCTGTTGCGCCATGACGGGCTGGTCGCAGGCCGCCGCGAAGGAAAGACCATTCATTACAGTCTCGCCAGCCCGGCCGCGGCCGCCCTGCTGGAGGCGGTTCGGACCCGTTTCTGCCTGGAACCCGGCGATCGCCGGGGATCCGTGGTGTCCCCGCGGAAGGACCCGTGACATGACGCTTCTCGACGATCACGACATCCGTGCCGCGGCCCCGCCGGTCCGCGGGCGTTGCCGGTTCGTGCCCGCCCTGGTGCTGGCGCCGCTCGCCATGGCCTCCCTCGCACTGGCGGGATGGACCAGCGCGGCTACGGCCGCCGACATGGCGGTGGCGCCGGTTATGGTCAACGATCCCAAGGCGGTGTTCGCCACGGTCGAAAGTTCCAACGTCGTGCCGGCCCGCGCGCGGATCGGCGGCACCGTGACGGCGCTCAAGGTCAACCGGGGCGACATGGTTCGCGAGGGCGAGGTGATCGCCACCGTGACCGACGACAAGCTCGCCCTGCAGCTCGACGCGCTCGATGCCCAGATCGAGGGAGCCAAGGCGGCGTTCGACAAGGCGCAGCTCGACCAGGGCCGCATGGAGCGCCTGCGCCAGAGCGGCACGGTTTCGCAGGCCCAGCAGGACGCCGCCCGCACGGCCGTCGACGTCGCCGCCACGACGCTCGCGGCGCGCACGGCGGAACGCGCCGTCGTGGCGCAGCAGCAGGCGGAAGGCCAGATCCGGGCACCCGCGACCGGCCGGGTGCTGACGGTGCCGGTCACGATCGGTTCGGTGCTGCTGGCCGGCGAGGCGGTGGCGACGGTCGCCGAAGGCAACTATGTGCTGCGCCTTCGCCTGCCGGAAACCCACGCCCACGCCCTGAACGTGGGCGACGAGGTGCGCATCGACGGCGCCGACCTCGGCGAGCACGTCGCGGCGTCCGGCCGGATCACGCTGATCTATCCACAAGTCGAGGACGGCCGCGTCATCGCGGACGCGGCTGTCGACGGGCTCGGCGACTATTTCGTCGGCGAGCGCGTGCGCGTCTGGGTGCCTGGCGACGAACGCCCGGCGTTCGTGGTGCCGGCCGGTGCGCTGACCACGCGCTTCGGCATCGATTATCTCACCGTGCGGGCGCCCGATGGCACCGCGATGAGCGTGCCCGTGCAGCCCGGCCGTCCCCTGCCGCGCCCCGGCCTCGCCGATGGCATCGAGATCCTGTCCGGCCTCAAGGCCGGCGACGTGGTGGTGACGCCGTGACCGCTCCCAACGACACTCCGCGCGGGCCGGAGCCGATCGTGCCCACCCGCGCGCTCGGCCTCTCCGGCCACCTGACCCGGGCAACGATCCGGTCGCCGCTGACGCCGCTGTTCCTGCTCGCAGCGCTCGCGATGGGGCTTTTGGCCCTCATGGCGATCCCCCGCGAGGAGGAACCGCAGATCTCGGTGCCGATGGTCGACATCGTCGTCCAGGCCGACGGCCTCAAGGCGGCCGATGCGGTGGAACTGGTGACGAAGCCGCTCGAGACCATCGTCAAGGCCATCGACAATGTCGATCACGTCTACAGCCAGACGGTCGACGACAAGGTCATGGTCACCGCACGGTTCGATGTCGGCACCAATGCCGACGACGCGATCCTGCGCGTTCACGAGAAGATCCGCGCAAATATCGACCGGCTTCCGCTGGGCATTCCCGAACCGCTGATCGTCGGACGCGGCATCAACGACGTGCCGATCGTGGTCTTCACGCTGTCGCCCAAGGCCGACGCCGCCGACCACTGGAACGATGCCGCCCTGTACCAGCTTGCCGACGAGCTGAAATCCGAACTCGCCAAGGTCGACAATGCCGGCCTCAGCTTCGTCGCCGGCGGCCGGGCGCCCGAGATCCGCGTCGAACCGGACCCGGAGAAGCTGGCGCTCTACGGCGTCACGCTGCAGCAGCTGCTCGCCAAGATCCAGGGCGCCAACCGCTCGTTCGTCGCCGGCCCCGTTCGCGATACTGGCAAGACGCGCACGCTCGTCGCCGGCCAGACGCTTTCGGGCGTACCCGACATCGGCCTCCTTCTCGTCACGACGCGCGACGGCCGGCCGGTCTATGTGCGCGATCTCGCCACCGTCGTCGCAGCGCCCGCGCCGGACGACAGCCGCGTGCAGCGCATCGAGCGCGGGAAGGATGGCCAGTGGCGCACGGCGCCGGCCGTCAGCGTGGCCATCGCCAAGCGCGCCGGCGCCAATGCCGTCGTGGTCGCGGAGGCGCTGCGCGACCGCGTCGAGAGCCTGAAGGGCCGTCTGATCCCCGACGACGTCACCGTCTCCGTGTCGCGCGACTATGGCGATACGGCGAACGAAAAGGCGAACGAACTCCTGTTCCACCTCGCCCTCGCGACGGTTTCCATCGTCATCCTGATCGCGGTCGCCATCGGATGGCGCGAGGCCTCCGTCACGCTGGTGGTGATCCCGACCACGATCCTGCTGACGCTGTTCGCGGCCCTGATCATGGGCTACACCATCAATCGCGTCAGCCTGTTCGCGCTGATCTTCTCGATCGGTATCCTCGTCGACGACGCCATCGTCGTGGTGGAGAATATCGCCCGCCACTGGGGGATGCGCGACGGGCGCAACCGCGCGACCGCGGCCGTGGAAGCGGTGGCGGAGGTTGGGAACCCCACCGTCGTCGCCACCCTCACCGTCATTGCCGCGCTGCTGCCGATGCTGTTCGTTTCCGGCATGATGGGGCCCTATATGGCGCCCATTCCGGTGAACGCCTCGGCTGCGATGGTGTTCTCGTTCTTCGTGGCGATGACGGTCGCGCCGTGGCTGATGCTGAAGCTCGCGCCGAAGAAGGCGGCCGCCGATGCCGGCGTCCAAGGCGGAGCCGGTTCCCATGGCCATGACGAGGGCCGGCTCGGCCGGCTCTATCGCCGCGTCGCGGAGCCGCTGCTGAAGACGCGGGCGCGGGCGTGGACCTTCCTCGCCCTCGTCGGCATCGCCACATTCGCCTCGATGGCGCTGTTCTACACCCGCGACGTCACGGTGAAGCTGCTGCCGTTCGACAACAAGTCCGAGCTGAGCGTCACGCTGGACCTGCCGGAGGGAGCGAGCCTGGAGGATACGGAACGCTTCCTGACCGAGGCGGCCGCAGTCGCCGGGACGCTGCCGGAAACCCGGGCGATCGACCTCTATGCCGGCACGCCGGCGCCGTTCAACTTCAACGGCCTGGTGCGCCACGCCTATTTCCGCCAGTCGCCGGAACTCGGCGAACTCGCCCTGACGCTCGCCCCCAAGGCCGAGCGGGAACGGCCGAGCCACCAGGTCGCGCTCGAGCTGCGCGAACGGCTTCTGAAAGCCCTGAAACTGCCGGAGGGCGCCAGCCTGAAGGTGGTCGAGGTTCCGCCGGGCCCGCCGGTGATGGCCACGCTGATCGCGGAGATCTACGGCCCCGATCCCGCCACCCGCCGCGCGGTGGCGGCGGAGGTGAAGAAGATCTTCCACGAGGTGCCGTTCATCGTCGACATCGACGATTCCATCGGGGATCCGCGCCCGCGGCTGCGGCTGGAGATCGACCAGGACCGGCTGGAATTCTTCGGCGTCGAGCAATCCGATGTCTACGACACCATCCGCGCGCTCGTCGGCGGACTGCCGGTCGGCTACTCGCATCGCGGCGACGGCCGCGATCCGATCGAGATCGTCGTGCGGCTGCCGAAGAACGACCTCGTCTGGAACGAGCGGCTGGCCTCGACCCCGGTCGCGGCGAACGCGCAGCCGGGCAATCGTTCAGTCGTGCAGCTCGGCGATGTCGTGCGCGCGACCATCGAGCAGGGCTCGCCGAGCATCTACCGCCGCGACGGCCGCTTCACGGACATGGTGCAGGCCGAACTCGCCGGTGCCTTCGAGGCGCCCGTCTACGGCATGATCGAGGTCGACAAGCGCATCGAAGCCCACGACTGGGGCAGCCTGCTGAAACCGAAGATCGCGCTGCACGGCCAGCCGGCCGACGAATCCGTGCCGACCGTGCTGTGGGACGGCGAATGGGAAGTGACGTGGGTGACGTTCCGCGACATGGGCGCGGCGTTCATGGTGGCGCTTGTCGGCATCTACGTTCTGGTGGTGGCGCAGTTCGGCTCGTTCAAGCTGCCGCTCGTCATCCTCGTGCCGGTGCCGCTGACCCTGGTGGGCATCCTGCTCGGCCACTGGGCGTTCCATGCCGCCTTCACCGCGACCTCGATGATCGGCTTCATCGCGCTCGCCGGCATCATCGTGCGCAACTCCATCCTGCTGGTGGACTTCATCCGTCACGGTGGCGGGGCGGGGCGGACGCTGCACGATGTCGTCATCGAAGCCGGCGCCGTGCGCTTCAAGCCCATCCTGCTGACGGCGCTCGCGGCGATGATCGGCGCGGCGACGATCCTGTCGGATCCGATCTTCCAGGGGCTGGCGATCTCGCTCCTGTTCGGGCTGGCCTCGTCGACGCTGCTGACGGTGCTGGTGATCCCGGCAATCTACGTGGTGCTGCGCGACACACGGGCGTGAGCGGGCGGGGCAACGAGGCCGGGCAAGGATAAGGCGCGGCGGCTTTTGGTGCCGCCCCGCCGAAGCGGAACGCCTCAGTGCCCGCCTGTGCCGAGGGTCCGCTGCCGGGCCGTCGCAGGCACCTCGTCCGCCACCGCGGCGGCCGCGGCGAAGCGCCGGGTCGGATCGGGCAGCGGCACCGCGGCCATCAGCTCGCGGGTATAGTCCTCGGCGGGCGCTTCGAAGACCGCGCGCCGGCTGCCCGCCTCGACGATGCGGCCGCCACGCATCACCGCCACGTCGTGACACATCCGCTCGATCACGGCCATGTCGTGCGAGATGAACAAGTAGGCGAGGCCCATCGTCTCCTGCAGCTCGAGCATCAGATCGAGCACGCGCGCGCGCACCGACACGTCGAGCGCCGCGACGCTCTCGTCGGCGACGATCAGCTTCGGCTCCAGCGCCAGCGCGCGGGCGATGCAGATGCGCTGCCGCTGGCCGCCGGAGAACTCGTGGGGATAGCGGCTCGCATGATCCGGCGAGAGGCCGACGCGGCGCAGCAGCTCGGCCGCCCGTTCGCGGCGCTCCTCGCGGGTGCCGATGCCGTGGATCGCCAGCGGTTCGGCGATCGCCGCACCGACCGACATGCGCGGGTCGAGCGAGGCGTAAGGATCCTGAAAGATCATCTGGGCCTTGCGCCGCACCGGGCGCATCGCCCGCCGCGACAGGCCCGCGATACCGATCCCGTCGAGCGCAACCTCGCCGGAGAACGGGATGAGCCCGAGCACGGCCTTGCCGGTGGTGGACTTGCCCGATCCGCTCTCACCGACGAGGCCGAGGGTCCGGCCGCGGCGCAGCTCGAACGACACGCCCTCGACGGCGCGGTGGCCGCCGGACCGGAGGCCGAGCCAGTTGCGCGCGCCGCCATAGGTCACGGCAAGGTCGCGCACGAACAGCACCGGGCCTTCGGCAGGCGCGGGGGCGGGTGGCGCAACGGCGGTCACGCGCGGCGGCCCGTCCTCGCCGGTGCGCGCGCCGAGCCGCGGCACGGCGGCGAGCAGCGCCTTCGTGTAGTCCTCGCGCGGCGCGGTGAACAGCGGCACCACGTCCGCCGCCTCGACGATGCGGCCGGCCTGCATGATCGCGACGCGATCGGCCATCTCCGCCACGACGCCCATGTCGTGGGTGATGAGCACGATGGAGGTGCCGAAATCGCCCTTCAGCTCGCGCATCAGCGTGAGGATCTGCGCCTGCACCGTCACGTCGAGCGCGGTGGTCGGCTCGTCGGCGATCAGCACCTTCGGCCGGCACGACAGCGCCATGGCGATCATCACGCGCTGGCGCATGCCGCCCGAGAGTTCGTGCGGGTATTGCGCCAGCCGGCGCTCCGGATCGACGATCCGCACCGCGTCCAGCATGTCGCGGGCGCGCGCCCGGGCGTTCTCCGCGCCCTGATGGGCGCGGATCGCCTCGACGAGCTGGTCGCCGACCGTGATGACCGGGTTGAGCGAGGTCATCGGCTCCTGGAAGATCATCGCGACTTCGCCGCCGCGCACGCGACGCATCGCGCGGTCGGAAAGCTGCGTGAGATCCCGTCCGTCGAGCCGGATCGCGCCGGAGGCGATGCGTAGCGACGTCTTCGGCAGCAGCCCCATGACGGCGAGCGACGTCACCGACTTGCCCGAGCCCGATTCACCGGCGAGGCACAGCGTCTCGCCCGGCATGAGATCGAAGCTGATCTCGTTCAGCACGCGGCGCGCGCCGGCCGGCGTGCGCGCGTCGACCGAGAGCCGCTCGACGGAGAGGACCGGCGCCGTCACGAAAACACGATCCGCGGGAAATAGAACGACACCACCCAGTTCGGCATGTCGACGATCTCGCTGATGCGCAGGTCGCCGCAGACCGAGCAGAGCATATAGGCGTCGACCGGGGAGAGCCCATGCTCGGCCGCCAGCAGATCGATCATGCGCTTCACGGCTTCCCGCGCCCCGGTCATCAGATCGGGGCCGATGCCGGTGGTCACCTCGTAGCCGGCGGTATCGAGATGGCGGGTGACGGGGCCGGGCGTGGTGAAGCGCGGGCTTTCCAGCCGCGCGTTCTTGACGAGCTCGATGGTCGCCTCGACGTCCATCCGGCTCTCGATCGCGGTGCCGCACACCTCGCCGTCGCCCTGGGCCGCGTGGGTGTCGCCGATCGAGAACAGCGCGCCCGGCACCTCGACGGGCAGATAGAGCGTCACGCCCTCGGTGATGTCGCGGATGTCGAGATTGCCGCCGACGCGGCGCGGCGGAACGATCGAATGCAGGCCCGGCTCGGCGGGCGCGACGCCGATGGTGCCGGCGAACGGCTTCAGCGGCACCCGGCCGCCCGGGCCGTAGAGCGCCGGCGCCATCGAGGCGGCGTCGTATTTCCACACGTGGATCGCCGGATCGAGGAACTGGTCGGCGAGAAGGCCGAAGCCCGGGATGTTCGCCGTCCAGCCGATGCCGGAGGGAACGAACTTGCGGATCGTCACCTTCAGGGCGTCGCCGGGCTCGGCGCCCTCGACGAACACCGGTCCGGTGACCGGGTTGATCTTGCCGAAATCGAGCGTCTTCACGCTCTCCACGGTCGAGCCCTCGCCGAGCTGGCCGGCGGAGGAATCGGCGCACTCGAAGTGGATCGTCTCGCCGGAGCGGGCGGTCAGCACGGGGGTGAAGTCACGGTTCCAGCCGAAATGCTGGCTGGCGCGGTGGATGGTGTGGTTGCAGGCCACGCACATGGTTGTGTTCTTTCGGCTGGAGCACGGGCCGGCCGGCAGGACCGGTCGGGATCGCGGTCCGCGGGGGCCGCGTGCCGCGGGGCGCCCGCAGGCGGCCTCGCGGCAGGGGGTCGGGACGCGTCGCCGCAGCGCAGGGCCGCGGCGCGCGAACCGGCCGTCAGTCCTTCACGTCGTCAGTCCTTCACGAAGATCGCGTCGTAGTTGATGACGCGGGTCGGGTCGACATAGATGTTCGCCGCGCCGCCCATCCGCTTCGACTTCGCCACGATGCGGCGCTCGTTGAAGATCGGGATCCACGGCGCGTCGGCCATGGCGTCGATGAAGATCTTCTTCCAGGCCTCGATGCGCTCGGCCGACTTCGACGGGTCGGACATGGAATCGGCGGCAACCGCGCGCTTCTGCAGGTCCTCGTTGCAATACCACGCCCAGTTCCAGCCGCCCTGCACAGCGCCGGCGCAGCCGAGGATCGGGCCGTAGAAGTTCGACGGATCCGGGAAGTCCGCGATCCAGGCCATGCCGCCCGACCAGATCATCGGGGCTTCGCCCTCGGTGCCGCCGGCGGCGATGACGTTCGACTGCGCAAGCGCCTTGATCTCCGCCTTCACGCCGACGGCGGCGAGATCCTGCTGGATCGCCTGGGCGATGCGCGGCTGCGGATCGGTGTTGGTGGAGTAGAGCACCGTGGAGAAGCCATCCGGATAACCGGCTTCCTTCAGAAGCTCCTTCGCCTTGGCGGGATCGTAGGCATAGCCCTTGTAGGCGGTGTCGTAGCCCGGCATCAGCGGCGGCAGCGGCTGGTTGGCCGGCGTGGCGCGGCCGTTGACGATGCGGACGATGCGGTCCTTGTTGATCGCCATGTTCAGCGCCTGACGGACTTTCACGTCGTCGAGCGGCTTGATCT
>JAEZMP010000519.1 GCA_023442215.1 Pseudomonadota bacterium | reverse complement strand
CTCCGGCGGTGCCCTGGGGCATGCCGATTCCGATGCCGACCATGTAGATCATCATCGGAATGATGATCTCCAGCGGATGGCCGGGCCCGAACAGCGAGCCGAGCAGAATCAGCACGCCGCCGGCGGCGTTGAGCGCGGTGCCGAATCCGAGCCCGCGCACGATGCCCATCCGCGCGGAAAGCCGCGCCCCGATCAGGGTGCCGACGATGAACGAGACCGCGGTCGCCGCGAACGCGATGCCGAACGCGACCTGTCCGAGGCCGTAATGCCCCTGGAGCACGAACGACGTGCCGGAGATGTAGGCGAAAAGCCCCGCGAAGCAGAGGCAGCAGATCGCGGTATAGACCCGGAAGCCGACCGACCTCAGGCAGACGCCGAACGAGCGGAACACCGCGGGAAACGAGATCGACGGCATCCGCTCCGGCACCGTTTCCGGCATCTTCAGCGCGACGAAGGCCAGGATCGCGGCCGAGACCACGCCCATCAGGTAGAACGACGACTGCCAGCCGAACAGGCCCCCGAGCACGCCGCCCAGCGTCGGCGCCAGCGACGGCACCAGTCCGGCGATCGAGCCCATCCGCGACAGCTCCTTCACCGCGCGCGGCCCGGAGAACACGTCGCGGACGATGGAACGCGACAGGATCACCGGCCCGGCCGCGCCGAGCGCCTGCACGAAGCGCAGCGCGATCAACACGTCGATGCTGGGTGAGAACGGCGCGATCAGGCTGGTGATGACGAACAGACCGAGCGAGACGAGCAGCACCGGCCGGCGCCCGAAGCGATCCGACAGCGGCCCGTAGACCGGCATCGCCACCGCATAGCCGAACATGAAGACGGAAAGCGTGACCTGCACCGCGGCGGGCGTTGTGCCGAACGCGGCGACGATCGCCGGCAGCGACGGCAGATAGATGTCGGTCGCAACCGGGCTCATCGCCGAAAGGCTGGCGAGCATGGCGGTAAAGGCGAGAGTTCCGGGCCGGACCACGGCGCCGCTCCTTGGAATGAACCGGTCGCCCCCCGACAGGCCGGAGACGGGACGAGGACGATTCGGGCCGGCAGACCGCAGGAGACCGACGGCGCGGGCGCGCCGGGGAAGCGGCAACCCGCCGCCATTCGGGCGTCCCGGCCCGAACGTGCTGCAGCGATGCCGGCTGACCGGGGAATCATGGAAGGTCGGGACGAGGCGCGCAGGCGGCGCCACGCCAAAAAACAACAGGGCCGGCCATGGTCTGGCCGCCCCCGCTGATCGTGTCGATGGTCGGTCTCGATGCCGGCAGCCCCGCGACGGGGGCGCCGGACGGGATCACTCGGCGGCGACGGACTGGGCGCCGCGACGGGTGTCCTTCTTCTCGGCGATGCGGGCCGCCTTGCCGGTCAGGCCGCGCAGATAATAGAGCTTCGCGCGGCGCACCTTGCCGCGGCGGACCACGTCCACCGACTCGATCATCGGCGAGTAGACCGGGAACACGCGCTCCACGCCCTCGCCGTACGAGATCTTGCGGACGGTGAAGTTCTCGTTGATGCCGCCGCCGGACCGGGCGATGCACACGCCTTCATAGGCCTGCACGCGGGTGCGGGTGCCTTCGGTGACGCGCACGTTCACCTTCACGGTGTCGCCGGGGGCGAAGGCCGGAAGCTGGCGCTTGGCCTCGATGACGGCGATCTGCTCGCGATCCAGTTCTTCGATGATGTTCATGGGTCTCGTCTTTCACATCTCGTCCCGAACCGCGCCGCAGCCGCTTCAGCGCGGCCACCGCCCGGAACCCGGAACGCAGTCGAACCAACGGCCCGCCTCGTCGCAGGGCGATTCAGGCCACCGGAACTCCGGAAGCCCGAAATCGACGTCGCTGCGACGGATGCTGCCCGCGGTCCTCCTCGGAGGGTCATCGGGAAAACAGGCTGATGCCTTTATACGAATGCCGAGCGCTTGTCGATGCCCGATGTGCACACGATGGCAATGCCGCGCGCGCCGCGGAAATCCGCAGACGCCGCCGCTCGCCGTCGCCGCGTTACATACGGGGCAACCGGAACGTCGGCAAGTCCTCGTCCTGGCAAGTCCTGGTCCTGGCAAGTCCGCATCCCGCCTGCCCTCTTCCGAGGGCCCTTGTCCGGAATCTCCCTGTGCGGCGTGCCCGAGTTTGCCGCAGTCCTGGATCGCGAGGCCTGCTCCATAATGTGCTGCGCCTGAGATGCTTGCCCCTGTGACCAGACCGGCGCGTCCCGGCCCGGCGCGTCTTCGAGCCGGCAAGTCCTTGAATTCGCTCGCCCTTGCGCGCGGGGCGTCCGATGCCCGCAGGCCGGCGCCGAGGTTTCGATTGACGCGGCGGGGCATGGCGACTATAGAGCGGCTCTCCGACGGCCTCGCGGCCGGCGAACCGGTAGCGTCGCGTCCGCGGCACGTCCTTTGTTGTCAATTTCAGATCTCGGCCGGGCCGTGACAGGCTTTCGGGACGGGATCCATCGATCCGGAAGCACCATGGCCAATACGCCTTCGGCCAAGAAAATGGCCCGCAAGATCGCCGCGCGCACGGCAATCAACAAGACCCGGCGCAGCCGCGTCCGCACCTTCATCCGCAAGGTCGAGGAGGCGATCGCCTCCGGAGACAAGGCGGCCGCCACCGTTGCTCTCTCGGCCGCCGAGCCGGAGATCATGCGTGCGGTGACGAAGGGCGTGCTGCACCACAACACCGCCTCGCGCAAGGTGTCCCGTCTGTCTTCCCGCGTGAAGGCGATCGGCGCCTGAGACGGCAGGCCGAAAGGCCGTCCGGCGGGCGATAGCCCCGCCGGCGTTGTCTGCGTCATTGAAAGCTCGAAATAGCCCGGCTTCGCAAGAGGCTGGGCTATTCGCGTTGTCACTGCCGTTTCGGCAGCCGACGCCGCGCAAAGCGCCAGGTGCGACGGTCGGAGAGGCATCGCCGTCCGGGACCGCAATCGCCCGCGCATGAGGGGCGGAGGCCGGTGGGAGCGATATGCCGGCGCCGCCGGATCGGGGCCGCGTACGCGGGTTCCGAGCCGCCGCGCGGAGACAGCCTGTGATTGAATCACCACCGCGAAGCACCCCACGAATCAACCCGTGCGGGGGCGGTCAATCCGCGTTTTCGGACTTTCCCCAATCATTCACAGACTTAACGGATCCGGGCATCACAACCGGGGATCAGGCTGTGGACGTGACTCGAAAACCGAAACCTTAACAAGGTGTTAACGACAAGTGCCCACAGGCCTTCCCGGCATATCCCCAGCAGAACCGAGTCAAGGGGGTGCCCTGATTCTTTTTTTGCCGGCTTCAAGATCGACGCTTAACGAGATCCGAACAGCGCAAGAATGCGTTGAGTCGAAAGGCCTTGCCGCCATCGCCGCCACCCGTTTCAGGCCCTCGTCCGGCCCTCGTTCAGGGGGGCTGCGGCGGCGTCGATTTTGCCCCTGTTGCCGCGTCCGGGGGGGCTGTGTATTTTCAGCCCATCGGAACGTTGCCCGCGAATGAGACGGGTTTCGTCACCCACCTGTGCAAGCGTAAATCCCGAAATGACAACAGCCACTTGTGAGCAAATGGTCCTTATTGCCTCGAGCTATGCAAGCGGTGCGGTGGTGTGTTGCGGGTATGCGTTGCTGTCGCACGAAATTTGTCGCTGACGACTATCGTTCGTTGGCCTGGCGGGCGCAGTAAACTCCATATCGTGAAGAAGAACTGACGGACCGCCTCTCGCGGCCGGGGAGTTTTTTGATGTCTATTGAAGCCGGCGCGACCTATGCCGGGGACCTGAGTGCGGACGACGCATGGGCGATGCTGGAGGCCGATCGCGGCGCCGTGCTCGTCGACGTGCGGACGCTTCCCGAATGGTCCTTCGTCGGGGTGCCCGACCTCTCCTCGCTCGGCAAGGAGACGGTTTTTCTCGACTGGCAGGTCTATCCCGACATGTCGGTGCGGGCCGATTTCATCGAGGCGTTGCAGGCGGCGCTGTCGGCGTCCGGAGGCGACAAGACCGCGCCGGTGCTGTTCCTGTGCCGCTCGGGCGTGCGCAGCAAGTCCGCGGCCATCGCCGCGACCCGCGCGGGCTTCACCCGCGCCTACAATATCAGTGGCGGGTTCGAAGGCCCGCCGGATGCCGCCGGCCACCGTGGCGTGGTTGCGGGCTGGAAGGCCCAGGGACTGCCCTGGGCGCAACGGTGACGAAGAGGCCGGTGGGCTGGCATCGGCCGGCCTGACGGCGACAGGGTGGCGGGCGACGGCGACGCGGAAGGCGGCGACCGTACCCCCGCCGGGGCGACGGAATTTCGTGGTGTTTCGAGCGTGAAGCACCGGCCGGAAACGGCCGGGCGCGGAACGTGTGTGCCCTGATACCCCTTCCGGGGTTGGAAAGCGGCGCGAAAAAATGCAACAAGCCGCGCCTCCGGGTGCGGTGACCGGTCCGGCGATCAAGCCGGACGAGACATGACCGGTGCCCGGCGGTTCGCCGCCACGGCACCGGCGCGAGCACACTGAAGAGGCGCAGCCCCGATCACGCGGGCGGCGCCGGGACATCGAGACCGTTCCGACCGGACGGAGACGACATGGAGACGACGATGAGCACGGCACAGCAGACGGCTTCGGTTGCGACGCGGATCGACAGCGCCTCCGCAGATCGGACCGATTCCGGCTGGAGCCGGGTTCGCAGCCGTCTGAAGTCCGAATATGGCGACGACGTCTTCTCGTCGTGGTTCGCCCGCGTCGACCTCGAGAGCTGCGCCAACGGCATCGTCCACCTGTCGGTGCCGACCCGCTTCCTGAAGCAGTGGATCCAGTCCTATTACGGCGACCGGCTGATGGCGCTGTGGCAGGAGGAGATTCCCGACGTGCGCCGTCTCGACATCTCCGTGCGGTCCGCCGCCCGGGTGCGGATGGTGCCCGAGGCGCAGGCTCCGGTCGCCAACAGCCGTGCTCCGGAAAGCACCCTGCGCGCCGCCGCCCCGGCAGCCCGTGGC
>JAEZMP010000424.1 GCA_023442215.1 Pseudomonadota bacterium | reverse complement strand
CCGTGAGGGCGAGCGGCGCCCACACGGCGAGGCGCCGCAGCGCCGCGCCGCTACGAAAGGGCGCGGGCATCAATCGTCCTCCAGTCCCATTTCGTAGAGCGCCGCGTCGGGGGTCGCGAGCGGAGCGGTGAGCGTCGCCTTCAGCGCGGCGGAATAGAACAGCGGCGGCGCCATGGTGCGCGCGAGATCGACCACCTTGGCCTGAAGCTCGGCGACCTTCTCGGGATTCTTGGCGGCGAGGTCGGTCGTCTCGGAGGGATCGGCGTCGAGATCGAACAGTTCCACCCGGGGCGGCAGCACCACGTGCCAGACGAGCTTCCACTTGCCGTCGCGCACCGCGCCCTGGGTCGGCTCGACATTGTAGACCACCTCGCCGCGGCCGGTCCCGCCGGCGGCCAGCGCCTGCCACATGTCGCGCCCGTCGAGCGGCTTGGAGCGGTCGAGGCTGGCTCCGGCCAGCTTCGCCAGCGTCGGCATCATGTCGACGACGTGCATGACGCCCTCGGCCTCGCCCGGCTGGATACGCCCGGGCCAGTTGGCGAGCGCCACGACGCGCACGCCGCCTTCGTAGAGCGTGCCCTTGCCGGCGCGGTAGGGCGCGTTGTCCGGCGGCAGGTCGCCGCTGACCGCGCCCTCGCCGGCGAACATCTTGTCGCGCGTGCCGCCATTGTCGGAATGGAACACGATCAGGGTGTCGTTCCGCATCCCGCGCGCTTCCAGCGCCGCGACCACCTTGCCGATCTGGACATCCATGGCGGTGATCATCGCGGCGTAGGCGCGCCGCGCCGGATCGGCGATGTGGGCGTACTCCGCGAGAAAGCTCTCGGGCGCCTGATAGGGCGTGTGCGGCGCGGTGAAGGCGAGGTAGAGGAACAGCGGCGTGGCCGGATCGTGCTTTCCGACGAGCCGGACGGCCTCGGCGCCGAGCAGGTCGGTATCGTAGCCTTTCTCCTTCACGAGTTCGTTGCCGCGATACCAGTCGGTGACGCCGTGCGCCTCGTGCTTGAAGTGGTCGATCTCGCCGACCAGGGGGCCGTAGAAGCTGTCGAAGCCGCGCTGGCGCGGCCAGTATTTCCGGTCGGCGTGGCCGAGATGCCATTTGCCGACGAGGGCGGTGCGATACCCGGCTTCCTTCAGCGCCTGCGGCAGCAGGAACTCGTCGGTCGCAAGGCCGTAGCTCGCGCCGGACGGGATCACGCCGGTCTGCAGGCCGTAGCGCAGCGGATAGCGCCCGGTCAGCAGCGCCGCCCGCGTCGGCGTGCACATCGGCTGGGTATAGAACTGGCCGAGCTTCGCGCCGCCGGCGGCGAGCCGGTCCAGGTTCGGCGTCTTGATGTCCGAGCCATGGAAGCCGACATCGGCGAAGCCGAGATCGTCGGCGACGATGTAGAGCACATGCGGCCGCGGCGCATCGGCCGCCCGCGCGCCGGGCGCCAGCATGGAAAGGCCGGCAATGGCGGCCAGGAAGCCGGTGCCGCCCGCCAGCACGTCGCGCCGGCTCGGGCCGCCGGACACGGAGGGGGAAGAGGCGGTTTCGTCGGTCATTCGGGTCCTCGTTGGGTCGCGACACGCCGCACGCACCGAAAGCCGATGTGCACGGAGGCGGTGTCGAGGGTCTGGGGCTGGCGCGCCGCGGGGCGGTAGCGCCGGCAATAGCTGGGAGCGCAGAGGTGGGAACCGCCCTTCAGCACCTTGCGGGGCGAAGGGGGGCCGGGCGTGAAGGCATCGACGCTGTCGGCGGCGCTGCCGCCGCGCGGATTGCGCGGCAGGCAGCACGCCTTCGCGGCGGGCGCGGTGTGCCGCGGGCGGTACCAGTCGTCGGTCCACTCCCACACGTTTCCGATCATGTCGAACAGGCCGTAGCCGTTCGGCGGAAAGGCGGTGACGGGCGAGGTTCCGGCATAGCCGTCCTCGGCGAGGTTCTCGCGGGGGAAGCGGCCTTGCCAGGTGTTGGCGCGATGGATGCCGCCCGGCACGAGGTCGTCGCCCCAGGCGAACGCCGCACCGGCGAGCCCGCCGCGCGCGGCGAACTCCCACTCCGCCTCGCTCGGCAGTTCCCTGCCGGCCCAGGCGGCATAGGCCGCGGCGTCCTCGTGGCAGATATGGACCACGGGATGGCCCATCACGTCGTCGGTGGTGCTGTCAGGTCCCTGCGGCCGGCGCCAGCACGCGCCCGGCACGAAGCGCCACCACCGCGACCAGTCGTCCGGGTCGCCGTCCCCGTCGGGCGCGACGAAGACGAGCGAGCCCGGCACGAGAAGACGCGGATCGGCATCCGGAAAATCCTCGGCACGGGGAGCCCGCTCCGCGACCGTGACGTAGCCGGTCGCGGCCACGAACCCGGCGAACGCGGCGTTGGTCACCGGCGTCCGGTCGATGAAGAAGCCGTCGACGGCCACCGGGTGCGCCGGGGCTTCCTCCGGATAGTGATCGTCGGATCCCATGAGGAAGGTGCCGCCGGCGATCCAGACCATGCCGGATGGCCCGGATTCAGCCATCGCGCCGTCCGGTGTCGGAGCCACGGGGTCGAGGACCTGCATCGCCGTTTTTACTCACGCTCCAGAATGCGCAAGCCACGACGGAATCACCGCCGGTGGCTCACGGACATCCGTGTCGCGCCCCGGCTCAGCCATAGCCAAGCACCCCGCCGGTGCTCAATTGCCATTTCGCGCCACGAGAACCTTGCGCCAGGCGACGGGCGTCTCGCCCTCCCACCGCCGGAACGCCCGGATGAAGTGCGCGGGGTCGCGGTAGCCGAGCAGGCGCGTGATCGAGCCGACCGAGAGTGAGGGGTCCGAGAGGTGTCGCCGGGCCGCCTCGCGCCGCCACTCGTCGACCAGCACCTCGAACGAGGTGCCGAGGAGCGCGAGCCGGCGTTGCAGGCTGCGCGGGGGAACGCCGAGGCTGCGGGCGGCGTCGGCGAGCGACAGGGTTCCGCTCAGGGCCGCCGCGGCGATGATGAGCCGGAGGGCCTCGATCAGGCCGGCATCGTCGATGAGGAAACCCCGGCCCGGCAGCGGCAGCGCCGCGATCTCCGAGGAAAGCCGGTTGCCGGCGAAGAACGGGTTGGGGCGGTCGAGCCACGCGGCATCGAAGCTCACCACCACTCCGCTCCCGCTCGAGAACGACACCCCGCCGGCGAGCTTGTCCTCGTAGACCCGCGAGGGCGCCTGGGCGCGGTGGGGCAGCCCGAGGTGGAGTGCGCCGCCCGCGCCGTCCGCGCTCCCCGCGATGGCGCGCAGCGCCGCGACGACGAACCCGGCGATGCCTTCGTTGAGCACGCGGGCGTGTTCGGGATCGCTGTCGGCGAGGACATGGCGCCAGTGGGCGCGGCCATCGCGCTCGTCGAGGGCGATGCTGACGCCGCGCTGGAAGGTCGGCATGTGGATGGCATGGGCGCGCAGGCACTCGCGCAGCGTCCGGCCGGAAAACAGCGCATGGCCCATCAGGCCGAGCCGCACCGGGTTTGCGGCGGCGGCGAGGTCGAGCCCGATCTCGGCCTCTCCCGCCTGCCGCGCCATTTCCAATAGCACGGTCGCGACCTGCGCCCGCATCACCGTGCGGTCGGGCGCGACGTCCGGCGCGATCCCGGCCCGGGCGAGCAGCGGCGCCAGGGCGAGGCCGCGTCGCGCGGCGACATCCGGCAGCATATGGATCAGCGACAGGCTGACCGGATGGCGGTCCCACATGCAGCGACGGACTCCGTGTCGGACCCACAGGAACTCTGCCGACCGCTCGCCGGCATTCCCGATCCGTCGCCCTATCAAGACACGGCCTATGCCCCGGTCAACTCCCTCGCCGCAGGCCGTCCCCTTCCGTCGCGGGCGGCCGTCCGCCGCAGCGCCTCAGGCGCGCAGGAAGTCGAAGTCGCAACCCTCGTCGGCCTGAAGGATGTGCTCGTCGTAAAGCCGCGCATAGCCGCGCGCCGGCTTCCGCGCCCCGGAATCATCGGGCTTCGCCTCCGCCCGGCGGCGCGCCAGCTCCGCCTCGTCGACCAGAAGTTCCAGCGCCTTGTCGCGCACGCTGAGGCGGATGCGGTCGCCGTTGCGGACGAGGCCGAGCGGCCCGCCGGATGCCGCGTCCGGCGCGATGTGCAGCACGATGGTGCCGTAGGCCGTGCCGGACATGCGCGCGTCGGACATCCGCACCATGTCCTTCACCCCGGCCCGCGCCAGCTTCGCGGGAATCGGCAGGTAGCCGGCCTCCGGCATCGCGGCGTCGCTCGTCGGGCCGGCGTTCTGCAGCACGAGGAAATCGTCCGCCGTGACGTCGAGGTCGGGATCGTCGATCCGCGCGGCGAGATCGGCGAGCGAGGTGAACACCACCGCCCGGCCCTCGCGCTCGAACAGCGCCGGATCGGCGGCCGACCGCTTCATGATCGCGCCCCGCGGCGCGAGGTTGCCGAACAGGGCGACGAGCCCCCCGTCCGGGCGGATCGGCGCGTCGAGCCCGCGCACGACCGCACGGTCGACCCAGGGATCGGCCGCCGCGATGCGCTCGCCCACGGTCTCGCCGGTGATGGTGCGGCACTCGAGGTGCAGCAGGTGCTTCAGCTCGCGCATCACGGCGGGAATGCCGCCCGCGGCGTGCAGGTCTTCCATGTAGGCGTCGCCGGTCGGCTTGAGGTCGACGAGCACGGGCGTGGTGTCGCTGAGTTCGTTCATGCGGGCAAAGTCGAACGTCAGGCCGAGGCGGCCCATGATTGCGGCGAGATGCACCACCGCGTTGGTGGAACCGCCGAGGGCGAGGAGCACGCGCACCGCGTTCTCGAACGCCTCCGCCGTCATGATGGCGCTCGGTCGGCGGCTGT
The DNA here is from genome assembly GCA_023442215.1 of Pseudomonadota bacterium. Classification (GTDB taxonomy): domain Bacteria; phylum Pseudomonadota; class Alphaproteobacteria; order Rhizobiales; family Segnochrobactraceae; genus Pseudoxanthobacter. The sequence goes on along the minus strand of JAEZMP010000424.1, from coordinate 5,264 downwards.
CGTCGCCGATCAGCGACACCGCGACCCGCCCGGTCTCCTCCGCCATGCGCAGCCGGTCGGCGTCGACCGCGGGAATCGCGGCGCCGCCCGCCGGCATCATGCCGAGCGCCTCGACGATGGACGCCATGGTCGAGGCGGTGCCCATCACGGCGCAGGTGCCGGCGGTGGAGGCGAGCCGCCTCTCCACCGCATCGATCTCCGGCTCGCTGACCGAACCCGCGCGATAGCGCTGCCAGAACCGGCGGCAGTCGGTGCAGGCGCCGAGGCGCTCGCCGCGATGCCGGCTCGTCGACATCGGCCCCGCCACGAGCTGGATCGCCGGCAGGTCCGCCGAGGCGGCGCCCATCAGCTGGGCCGGCACGGTCTTGTCGCAGCCGCCGAGCAGCACCACCGCGTCCATCGGCTGGGCGCGGATCATCTCCTCCACGTCCATCGACATCAGGTTGCGGAACTTCAGGCTGGTCGGCGACAGGAACACCTCGCCGAGCGAGATGGTCGGGAACTCCACCGGCAGCGCGCCCGCCGCCAGCACGCCGCGCTTTACCGCCTCGATCAGCTCGGGAAAGTGGCGGTGGCAGTTGTTGAAGCCGCTCGCGGAATGCGCGATGCCGACGATCGGCCGCTCCAGCATCTCGCGGCTGTAGCCCATCGAGCTTGCGAACGAGCGGCGCAGGTAGAGCGAGAACTTGCGGTCGCCGTAGTTGGTGAGGCCGCGCGCGAACCCGTGCTCGCCGCCGGATTTCGGGTCTTTCGTGGTCATGGCAGCGTCCGATCAGGCCAGCTTGAGCTTCACATATTTCGGTTCGAGATAGTCGAGAATACCGAGCCTGCCGCCCTCGCGTCCCATGCCGCTTTCCTTGATGCCGCCGAAGGGGATCTCGGCCGCGGCCAGCAGCATGTCGTTGACGCCGACCATGCCGACCTCAAGCGCTTCCGCCGCGCGGTTCGCGGTCTCCAGCGAGTGGGAGAACACATAGCCGGCGAGGCCGAACGGCACGTCGTTGGCGCGCCGCACGACCTCGTCGAAGTCCGTGAAGGTGGCGACGGGCGCGACCGGGCCGAACGGCTCCTCGCGCATGATGCGGGCGTCGTCGGGCACGCGGCCGAGCACGGTCGGCGCGAAGAAGAAGCCGGCATTGCGCCCGTCGGGGATCGCCCCGCCCGCCAGCACCTCGGCGCCACGCCCGACGGCATCGGCGACGAGTTCGACGATGCGGTCGCGGCCGCGCGCGTTCGCCATCGGCCCGAACTCCACGCCCTCGTCGCGCCCGCGGCCGATGCGGAGCGCCCGCGCCGTTTCCGCCATCGCCTGCACGAACGGCTCGTAGACCGCCTCGTGAACATAGAACCGGCTCGGCGAGATGCACACCTGCCCGGCATTGCGGAACTTGGTGCGCGCGCAGATCGTGCCGGCGGCGACGGGATCGGCGTCGGGAAACACCAGCACCGGCGCATGGCCGCCGAGTTCCATCGACACCTTCTTCACGGTGTCGGCGCACTGCCGCAGGATGAGCTTTCCGACCGGCACGGACCCCGTCAGCGACACCTTGCGGATGACCGGCGAGGCGATGAGATGGGCGGAGATCGCCGCCGCATGGCCGGTGACGACGTTGAGAACGCCCGCCGGCAGCCCCGCCTCCATCGCCGCCCGCGCGATGAAGAACGTGCTCGACAGCGCCTCCTCCGACGGCTTGATCACTACCGGGCAGCCGGCCGCCAGCGCGGCGGCGATCTTGCGCGCCGGCAGCAGCGCCGGAAAATTCCAAGCCGTGAACGCCGCGACCGGCCCCACGGGATCGTAGCGCACCTGCAGCCGGGTGGAAGCGTCGCGCCCGTCGAGGGTGTGGCCGAAGATGCGGCGGGCCTCGTCGGCGTACCAGTCGAACTGGTCGATGGCGGCCTGGAACTCGCCCGCCGCCTCGGCCAGCGGCTTGCCGGTCTCGATCGACATGGCGAGCGCCGCATCCGGCACCACTTTGCGCAGGGCTTCGACGATGCCGCGCATCAGCCGCGAGCGCTCCCAGCCGGAAACCGCCCGCCAGCGCGGGGCCTCGCGCTCCAGCGCCGCCAGCACCTCGTCGAGGTCTTCCGGACCGGCCGCCGGAATGGTGCCGACGATCGTCTCGTCGGCCGGATCGACCACCGCGATCGTGCCGCCCGCTTTCGCCGGGCGCCAGATGCCGTCGATCAGAAGGCCGAATGCATCGTACATGCCTGTTCCTCCGGTCAGATCGGCTGGCGGGTATAGAGCGCCTCGACGGCCTCCACCCACGGGCCCACATTCCAACGGCCGTAGGCGCCCATCCCGGCGATCTCGTCGGGGCCCCAGTAGACCGGGACGTGGATCACCGAGAAGCCGTCATAGGCATGGGCCTTCTCGAGGGCGGCGCGCAGCGTCGCGGCGTCGGTGCCGCCGAACAGCGCGTTGATGCCCTTCACCGCGCCCGCCAGCGCCACATAATCGACCTCGACATGGTCGCTGGTGCCGAAATCCGGGCCGTATTGCGCGACCTGGAGCGAGGAGATCGCCGCCATCCGGCGGTTGTCGAAGATGATCAGCGTGCCCCTGGCACCATGCTCCACGGCATCGATCAGGATCTGCGGGCTCATCATGAACGATCCGTCGCCGGAGAACGCGATCAGCGGCCGGGGTTGGTCCGCGACCGCCGCGGCGAGCAGCGCGCTCGCGGCGAATCCCATGTAAGAGGCGCCGGATTCGGTCACCGTCTGCATCGGCGCATCGTCTTCCACCACCTGGAAGCCGTTCGCCTGCACGTCGCCGGCATCGAACAGCTTCACCGCGCCGATTTCACGCGCGAAGGCGGCAGCGACCGCAATGGCGCTCGGCTGCGTCAGCACCGGCCGGCCCCACACCGGGTCCGGCAGCGCGATCTCGGCGCAGCGTTCGGCCTTCAGGCGCGCCCATTGCCCCTTCGCCGCCGCGCAGGCATCGAGGAAGGCCCGCCTCGCCTCCGGCATTTCGGAGGGCGCGTTGCCGAGGCGGCCGAGCAGCCCGTCGATGGTCGCGCCGATGTCGCCCACCAGCGCCAGCGTGTGGTTGTAGTGCGTCGCCGTCGCGATATCGGCGTTGATGTTGATGACGGCCCGGGCGTTCGGATAGCCGGTGCCGGAACAGTCGGCCTGGCAGACGGCGCGGGAGCCGACCACGATCAGGAGTTCGGCCTGCTCCATGGCGAAGTTGCCGCTGATGGAGCCCTTGCTGCCGCCGACATGCATGTTCTGGGGATGCGCATCCGGTAGCACGCCGAGGGAGCCCGGCGACAGCACCACCGCCGCGCCGATCCGTTCCGCCAGCCGGCGCACCGCCGCGGCGTGGCGCCGGGCGCCGCCGCCGGCCTTGATGACGATGCGCGGATGCCGGTCGATCAGTTCGGCGGCCCGCGCGAACGTCGCGGGGTCGCTCGGCGAAAGCACCGGCATGTCCAGCCGGTCCGGCAGGCTGTCGAGGCTGAGGCCGGAAAGGGTTTTCGGCTGCACGTTGATCGGCAGGTTCAGGTAGAACGGCGCCGCCGAATAGGGGTGGTGCACCGCCGCGGTGCCCCGGCGCAGCGCATCGCGCAACGCTTCCGGCGTGTGCAGCGTGTAGCTCGGCCCCATGGTCTCGGTCAGCCGCCCGAACTGCTGCTGGCGGGTGCCCGGCACCTGCTGCATGTTCGGGCCTTCGCCGTGCGTGGTCTCGTCGCCGTAGAGATGATAGACGCCGACGCCGTTGGAGGCGGCGGCGAGGGATCCCGCCAGCGCCTGCAGCGCGCCCGGTCCGATGGAGGTGAGCACCGCCGGGGTCTCGCCGAAAATCCAGGCGAGCGCCGTGGCGGCATGGGCCATCGCGACTTCGTTGCGGCACTGGATGAAGCGCAGGGCGCCGGCCTCGCTGTAGACGCGCAGCACCTCGCCGATATCGGTGTTGCCGTGGCCGAGCACGCCGAAGATCTTGCGCACGCCCTGCTTGAGGAGGCCGAGCACGACCGCTTCCGAGACGGTGACATCGACCGTTCCCGGCAGGGTCCCGGCCTCGAGAGCGCGCACGACCCCGCCCGCGCCCGCCACGGCGGCGGCGCGTTCGCGCATTTCCGTTTCCTTCATGACGTTCCTCTCGCCACCCCGTCGCGCGGGATTTCTTGTTTTCAGGGCCGGCGTCGCCACGTCGCGCACGCCCTTCGGGCGCCCGCTTCGCCATGGCCTCCGGCAGCGCGCCGGATGAGCCCGGAACCGCCCTCGCCCTCCGGCCCGATGACCGCCGCCGCGGTGGAAGCGATCGTCGCGATGCCGGCCGACCCGGCCCTCACCGGCCCCGCCCCAGCCGTCCGCCCGGGCATTTCCTCTCCGTCCGGATCGCTCGATCCGGACGGACCTTGCTCTGGAGGCTATCCCGTTCAGATCGCATCGACCCGAACGACCGGGACAGGCTCAAGCCGTTGAATCCGGAGCGATTTCCCGGGATCGGACGAGTCCGTCCGATCGGGATGCGCTCTAGACGTCGCTGCTCTTAGGTTCTTTCACTTTTCGCGTTTCCTTCGCCGCCGGCGCCGTCTCGGCCGGAGGCTCCCACCCGAGCCGTCCCGACAGGTCGCGGGCCATGGATTTCACCAGCACTTCCCATTCCTGCAGCCGCGCGTCGGTCACGCGCGGGCTCGGGCCCGACACGCCGATGGCGCCGCAGACATTGCCGTCGTAGCGGAAGATCGGCGCCGCAAGGCAGCGCACGCCGATGCTGAATTCCTCGTCGTCGAACGCCACCCCGGCCGCCCGCACCGTGGCGAGGTGGCGGCGAAGCGCCTCCGCGTCGGTGATGGTGCGTCGCGTGTAGGGTTCGAACTGAAGGCCGGCGATGATGTCGTCCTGCACGCTGTCCGGCTGGAAGGCGAGGAGCGACTTGCCGAGCGCGGTGCAATAGACCGGGGCCAGCGTGCCGATGGGCGCATCGACGATGACGCCGCGCGCGGGCGCGGCCTGGTCGATATAGAAGGCCCGCTGGTCGGCCAGGATGGCGATATGGCTGCACTCGCCCGTGGTCTCGGCCAGCGCATCGAGGAACGACCGCGCCGCCGTGCGCAGGTCCATCCGCCGCAGCGCCTTGTGGCCGAGGATTCCCATCCGCAGGCCCAGCGAATAGCGCTGGGAAACGGGGTCCTGCTCCACATAGCCGGCCACCTCCAGCGTCCGCAGCATCCGCGACACCGAGCTCTTGTCGATTTCGAGCTGACGGGCGAGTTCCGACACGCCGAGCGTGCCGGGCTGCTCCC
>JAEZMP010000411.1 GCA_023442215.1 Pseudomonadota bacterium | reverse complement strand
TTCATTGCACTGTCATGGAAGGAGCCTAAAGGCGGGTTCGAGAAGCTGCGTATGCCAACGTTCCATGTCCCCGGCCGCGCGGACTGTCCTCCCCGGATCCGTCAGGATCGCAATTCGACATGAGGTTGAGATGACCTTCTTCACCAGAACCCGCCTCGGCGGCCTGATCGCCGGCACCGTGATGGCCGCTGCCCTTGCGGTCTACGGCGTTGCCGACGCGGCCGACATTTCTGGCGCCGGCGCGACCTTCCCCTATCCGATCTATGCCAAGTGGGCTGAAGCCTACAAGAACGCCACCGGCAACGGCCTGAACTACCAGTCGATCGGCTCCGGCGGCGGCATCAAGCAGATCAAGGCCGGCACCGTGACCTTCGGCGCCTCCGACATGCCGCTGAAGCCGGAAGCCCTTGAGGAAGCCGGCCTCGTCCAGTTCCCGACCGTGATCGGTGGCGTGGTTCCGATCGTCAACCTGCCGGGCCTCAAGCCGGGCGAGCTCGTGCTCGACGGAAAGACGCTGGCCGACATCTTCCAGGGCAACATCTCCGCGTGGAACGACCCGGCGATCGCCAAGCTGAACCCGAACGTCACGCTGCCCTCGACCGCCATCGCGATCGTGCACCGTTCGGACGGATCGGGCACCACGTTCGTGTTCTCGAGCTATCTCTCCCAGGTCAGCGATTCCTGGAAGAGCGCCGTCGGCGCCAACACCTCGCTGCAGTGGCCGGTGGGCATCGGCGCCAAGGGTAACGAAGGCGTCGCCGCCAACGTGACCCAGACTGCCGGTTCGATCGGCTATGTCGAGTACGCCTACGCCAAGCAGAACAACATCACCTACGCCAGCCTGATCAACGCCGCCGGCAAGACCGTCGAGCCGACCGCCAAGGCGTTCCAGGACGCGGCCGCCAACGTCGACTGGAATTCGGTGAAGGACTTCTACGCGATCCTCACCAACGAGCCGGGCGACACCACCTGGCCGATCTCCGCCGCCACCTTCATCCTCGTCCACAAGAACCCGAAGGACCCGGCGGCCGTTGCCGAAGCCCTGAAGTTCTTCGCCTGGGCCTACAAGGACGGCGACACGATGGCCGCCGACCTCGCCTATGTGCCGCTGCCGGACAGCCTGGTCTCGCTGGTCGAGGCCTCCTGGTCGCAGATCCAGGCCGACGGCAAGCCGGTCTACACGAAGTAAGACCGGGAGGCTCCCGGGATGCGGCGTCCGGCCATGGACCTTCCGGTCCCGATGGCCGGGCACTGCGACGTGCCTGACGCCGCGCCGCGCCTCCCGGCGGCGCCCTGACGCTTCCGCCGCCGGACCTTTCGTCCGGCGGCGGTTTCGATGTCCGGGGCACTGCGCCGGCGCATGACACGACGTGACTTCAAGGCGACGTGACTTTTCCACCTCGGCCGGCTCCCGTTCGGCGGCCCGCCGGTGCACAGTCGAGCGAGATGAAATTGAGCGCGACATGGCTGAAATGACTGTCCTCAATCACGCGGGTTCCGGCCCGACCACAGGTACCCTCAAGCGGTTTGCGACGACGGACGCCACCTTCCGCGCGCTGACGCTGATTGCGGCGGTTCTCGTGCTCGCGGTGATGGGCGGCGTGCTCGTCGCGCTCGTGCTCGGCTCCTGGCCGGCGTGGAAGGCCTTCGGCGCCTCCTTCGTGACCACGGAGGTCTGGAACCCGGTTTCGGAGCAGTTCGGCGCGCTCGGCCCGATCTACGGCACGCTCGTCACCTCGGCCATCGCGATGCTGATCGCGGTTCCGGTGGGCATCGGCATCGCGATCTTCCTCACGGAAATCTGCCCGCGCCCGCTGCGCCGGCCGATCGCGATCGCCATCGAACTGCTCGCCGGCATCCCCTCGATCATCTACGGCATCTGGGGCCTGTTCGTGTTCGCGCCGTTCATGCAGCACTGGGTGCAGCCGGCGCTGATCTCGACGTTCGCCGATATCCCCCTGCTGCGCGACCTGTTCGCCGGCCCGCCCTACGGCATCGGCGTGTTCACCGCCTCGCTGATCCTGGCGATCATGGTGCTGCCCTTCATCTCCTCGATCACCCGCGACGTGTTCGAGACCGTGCCGCCGATGCTCAAGGAATCGGCCTACGGCCTCGGCTGCACGACCTGGGAGGTGATCATGAAGGTGGTGCTGCCCTTCACCCGCGTCGGCGTGATCGGCGGCGTGATGCTGGCGCTCGGCCGCGCCCTCGGCGAGACGATGGCGGTGACCTTCGTCATCGGCAACGCCCACCGCATCTCGGCCTCGATCCTGGCGCCGGGCACGACCATCTCGGCGACCATCGCCAACGAATTCACCGAAGCGGACGGCGAACTCTACACCGCCTCGCTGCTCGCCCTCGGTCTCATCCTGTTCGTGATCACGCTGATCGTCCTCGCCGCGGCGCGCTACATGCTGCTGCGGATCGAGAAGCGGCTCGGCTGAGGAGGGCGCCCCATGTATGCCCGCAGAAAGCTCCGCAACGCGATCTTCATGACCCTCTCGGCCGCCGCGGCCGGCATCGGCCTCGTCTGGCTGGTGATGATCCTCGCCGGTCTC
>JAEZMP010000379.1 GCA_023442215.1 Pseudomonadota bacterium | reverse complement strand
TGCTCTCCGGCGGCATCGCCGCCATCCATTCCGGCTACAAGCTCTGAGGTTCGGCCGCGGGCATCCGCGGCCGGCTTCCTCCGTCCTTCTCGCATCAGAAACGCCACATCGGCGAACGAACACAGGGATAGGGTCCCGGCCGCGTCTGAAGCGCTTCCCGTCCGGATGGCATCATCCGGCCGGAAAACGCTCCGGGCCAGACAGCAAGAGCACGGTTTCACCGTTCGGCCCGGACAGCTCCGGGCGAAGGCTCTGGACGATGCGCGCCGCGCCTTAAGGGAACTTCATGGGTTTTGCCGTCACGCCGCTGTTCCGCCTCACCCGGGCCGGCTTCGTGCTCGCCCGCGAGGGTGTGTTCTCCCTGGTTCCCCCGGTCGACCTGCCGCCGGCGGCGCGCTTCGGCCTGCGCATGGCGCGGCTGATCGAGCGCGGCGACGCGCGCTATTCCCTCGCCGCGTCCCGCCTCACCCAGGCCTTCAACCGGCTCGGCCCCTCCTATGTGAAGCTCGGCCAGTTCCTCGCGACCCGGCCGGACGTGGTCGGCAAGGAGGCGGCGGCCGAACTCTCGCTGCTTCAGGACAAGGTGCCCCCCGTCGACGACGCCTCGGCGCGCCGGGCGGTTGAGGAAGCCCTCGGCGGGCCGGTCGAGAGCCGGTTCCTGTCGTTCGGGCCGGCGCTTGCCGCCGCGTCCATCGCGCAGGTCCACAAGGCGACCGTGCTCGGGCCGGACGGCGAGGAGCGCTCGGTCGCGGTCAAGGTGCTGCGCCCCGGCGTCGCCGTGCGCTTCGCCCGCGACCTCGAAAGCTTCTACATGGTGGCGAGGCTGGCCGAGCGCTTCCTGGCGCCGGCCCGCCGGCTCAGGCCCGTCGCCATCGTCGACACGCTCGCCCGCTCCGTGACGCTGGAGATGGACCTCCGGCTGGAGGCGGCGGCGCTGTCGGAGATGGCCGAGAACTCCGAGGCCGACGAAGGCTTCCGGGTGCCGACCGTCGACTGGATGCGCACGGCCAAGACCGTGCTCACCATGGAATGGATCGACGGCATCAAGCTGTCGGAGACGGAGAGGATCGACGCCCTCGGCATCGACCGCGTCAAGCTCGCGGCGACGATCCTGCAATCGTTCCTGCGCCACGCCGTGCGCGACGGCTTCTTCCATGCCGACATGCACCAGGGCAACCTGCTGGTGGAGGCGGACGGCACGCTGGTGGCGCTCGATTTCGGCATCACCGGCCGGCTCAACGAGGCCGAGCGGCGCTTTCTCGCCGAAATCCTCTACGGCTTCATCCGCCGCGACTATCGCCGGGTCGCCGAGGTGCATTTCGAGGCGGGCTATGTGCCGGCCGGTCAGGATGTCGACGTGTTCGCCCAGGCGCTGCGCGCCATCGGCGAGCCGATCCGCGGCCACAACGCCTCGGAAATCTCCATGGCGCGTCTCCTCACCCAGCTGTTCGAGGTGACGGAGATGTTCTCGATGACGACGCAGCCGCGCCTGATCATGCTGCAGAAGACCATGGTCGTGGTGGAAGGCGTCGCCCGTTCGCTCGACCCGGAACTCGACATGTGGCGCACTTCCGAGCCGGTGGTGAGCGACTGGATCGCGCGCCGCCTCGGTCCCGCCGGCCGGCTTCAGGCCGCGGGCGAGGGCTTCGGCGCGCTCGCCCGCCTCGTCGCCGATCTGCCCGTGCTCGCGGACCGCACCGAACGGCTCTCGGCCTCCATGGCGCTGATGGGCGAGCGCGGCCTGCTGCTCGATCCGATCACCGTCGAGCATCTGGCGGCCGCCGAGGCGCGCCGCACCCGGTCCGGCCGCGTGGCGATGTGGATCGCGGCGATCGCGCTCGCCGCCATCGCGTTCAAGGTCGTGTTCGGGATGTAGGCGGCGCCGCCCGCCTCAGGCGGCGGGCCGCCGAGCAAGCGCGAGCAGCACGCCGAAGCCGATCATCATGCCCCCCGACACGCGGTTGAACCACTTCAGCGGCCGCGCGTCGGCGAGCATGTTGCTGAACCGCGCGCCGATGGCGGCATAGGCGGCGATGCCGACGATCTCCAGCACCATGAACACGGCGCTGATCAGCACGAAGCTCGCGGCATAGGCGTTCGGGTTCACGAACTGCGGAAAGAACGCCGTGAAGATCAGCACGGCCTTCGGGTTGCCGGCGGCGACCCAGAACTCCTGGCGCTGCAGGGATCGGATCGGCCGCGGCGCCTCGCCCGCGGCCAGCGTCGCGACCGGCGCCTTCGCCCGGCAGATCTTGATGCCGAGCCAGACCAGATAGGCCGCGCCGGCGAACTTCACCACGGAGAACACCGTCTCGGAGGCCATCAGCACGGCGCCGAGCCCGACCGCGGTGACGAAGATCATGATGGTGAAGGCGGCGAGCCGGCCGAACGAGGCGGCGACCGCCGTGCCGACGCCGCCACGGGCGCCGTTCGTCAGCGCCAGCAGGTTGTTCGGCCCGAACGCCATGTTGAGGGCGAAGCAGGCCGGGACGAAAATCAGGAAGGTTTCGAGCGGCATCGGCAGGGCGGAGGCCGGAAGAAGCGCGGAGAGGGTGTCGATCATCGGGGTCGGGCCGGGCTGGCGGTGGAAGGGGCGGTCGGTTTCGTGCGGCGGCGGATGCCGCCTCAGCCGTCGATGCTCTCGACCGCCGCGATCAGGCGGGCGAGGTCCTGGGGGCGCGACAGCCGGTGGTCGCCGTCCTTGATGAGGGTCACGACGACGTCGTCGGTCGCGAGCCGGTCGACCAGCGAGAAGGCGTGTCGCCACGGCACGTCGGCATCGAGCACGCCCTGCAGGATGTGGACGGGGCAACCGGTCTCGATGGTGCCGCCGAGGAGGAGGTGGTTGCGCCCGTCCTCGATCAGCGCCCGGGTGATGAGATAGGGCTCGTCGGAATAGTCGGACGGCTGCTCGATGCGGCCGTCCTCCATCAGCGCCGTGCGGGTTTCCTCGGACATCTCGGCCCACATCAGCGCCTCGGTGAAGTCCGGGGCCGGGGCGACGAGCACGAGCCCGCGCACCGGCGTGTCCGCGCCATGGCGGCGGTAGAACGCGGCGGCGAGCAGCAGCGACAGCCATCCGCCCATCGAGGAGCCGACGAGAATGGTGGGGCCCGCCGCGAACGCCTCGAACACGGCCTTGGCCTCGTCGAGCCAGCGGCCGATGGTGCCGTCCTCGAACCGGCCGCCGGACGCGCCGTGGCCGGAATAGTCGAAGCGCGTCAGCCGGCGGCCGTGGGCCGAGGCCCAGTCCGCCAGTGCTTCCGCCTTGGAGCCGCCCATGTCCGAGCGGAAGCCGCCGAGAAACAGCACGCCCGGGCCGTCGGCAGCGCCGGCCTGGTCGAGCACGGCGATCTCCCGCGCGTCGTCGCCCGCGCCGACGGTGATCTTGCTGACGGTGTCGTCGCTCATGCCGGTTGTCTCCGGTTCGTGTCGGCGGTCAGGCAGGTCGGCGGGTTGGCAAATCGGCCGGTCGGTAGATCGCGGATCCCGCGCGGTTTCCTCCGGCGCTCTTTACCACGCGTCTTTTGACTTGCGCCACGTCCGTACTTGCGCCACCTCCGTCGCGCGCAGTGTAATCCGGCGGTGGCGCCTGCGTGCCATTGCCGCCCGCGACGCGCGAACCGGAAGGCCGACCGCATCATGCCCGCCCACGCTCCGCCCCCGAACGGCCGCCGGCCGACCATACTGCAGGTTCTGCCGAGCCTGGAGACCGGCGGCGCGGAACAGACCGCGGTGGACATGGCGGCGGCCATCGTCGCGGCGGGCGGGCGGGCGGTGGTCGCCAGCACCGGCGGCCGCATGGTGCCGATGATCGAGGCCGCCGGCGGCAAGCACGTGCTGTTTCCGGCCGCCTCCAAGAACCCCGTCCGGATGGTGCGCAATATCGGTGCGCTCGCAAGCCTCGCCCGGGCGGAGGGCGCGGACCTCATCCATGCCCGCAGCCGGGCGCCGGCGTGGTCGGCCCTGTTCGCCGCCCGCCGGCTCGGCGTGCCGTTCGTCACCACGTTCCACGGCGCCTACAAGGAAAGCGGGGCGCTCAAGAGCCTCTACAATTCGGTGATGGCGCGCGGCGACCGCGTGATCGCCAATTCCGGCTGGACCGCGCGCGAAATCGCCGCGCGCCATCCGTTCGCCGCCGGGCGGATCGTCACCATCCATCGCGGCTCCGATCTCGGCGCGTTCCGGCCTGAGGCCGTCGGCGAGGCCCGCGTCGCGGCGATCCGCGAGGCCTGGGGCGTCAAGTCCGGCGAGCGCGTCGTGCTGGTATTGGCGCGGCTCACCGGCTGGAAGGGCCATTCGGTGGTGATCGATGCCATGGCGCGGCTGGCGGCCTCCGGCGACGGCACGGCGGTGGCGGTGTTCGCCGGCGCCGCCCAGGGCCGCGCCGGCTACCGCGAGGAGCTAGAGGCCCGCATCGCCGCGGCCGGGCTCGCCGGCCGGGTGCGCATCGTCGGCCATTGCGCCGACGTGCCGGCCGCGCTTGCCGTCGCCGACGTCGTCACGGTGGCCTCCGTCAAGCCGGAGGCGTTCGGCCGCGCCGCGGTCGAGGCGCAGGCCGCGGGCAAGCCGGTGATCGCGACCGATCTCGGCGCGGTGCCGGAGACCGTGGTCGCCCCGCCCGATGCGCCGGCCACCGAACGCACCGGCTGGCGCGTTCCGCCCGGCGACGCCGATGCGCTCGCCGCCGCGCTGGCGGAGGTTCTGGCGCTCGATGCCGCCTCGCTCGACGCCCTCGGCCGGCGTGCCCAGACCCACGTCAACGCGGAATTTTCGCTCGAGCGGATGACAGGGCGGACGCTCGCCGTCTACGACGCGCTGCTCGCCTCGAAGGGCAAGGGTTTCGACGTCGGCTGAAAGCGCTGCCGGGGCAACATCTTCGTGAATTCGGCGCCCGGAGGTCCACTCCGTGCGTGCAATCCTGATACGCGCGGAGCGAAGCTGGTTGACTTCCACCGCAATTCTCAGAAACATGCCGTCCGTATTGTAAGGATCGCCGGACGATCGATCGTTGCCTCGGCGCGCTGCGCTCGGGGCACACTGCGTTTCCGGCCAGTTGCCGGAGAGCCGGCACCCTGCATCCCGTCATCGGCTTGAGGAGAGCACGACCATTCGCCGTCCGTTCCGCGCACCACCGCCCACGAAAGAGGGGCCGCGCATCAATCACGAGATCCGTATCCCGCAGATCCAGCTGATCGACGCCGAGGGCACAAACCACGGGGTCATCGCCACGTCGGAAGCCATCGCCATGGCGGAGGCCGCCGGCCTCGACCTCGTCGAGATCGCCCCGACCTCGGTCCCGCCGGTCTGCAAGATTCTCGATTTCGGCCGCTTCAAGTACCAGTCGCAGAAGAAGGCCGCCGAAGCGCGCAAGAAGCAGTAGACCGTCGAGGTCAAAGAGATCAAGATGCGTCCGAACATCGACACCCACGACTATGAGGTGAAGATGCGGGCCATCCTGCGGTTCTTCGAGGAAGGCGACAAGGTGAAGGTCACGCTTCGCTTCCGTGGCCGAGAGATGGCGCTTCAGGATCTCGGCATGAAGCTCCTGGAGCGCGTGCGCGACGAGACCACCGAGATCGCCAAGGTCGAGGCGGAGCCGAAGCTGGAAGGCCGCCAGATGATCATGGTGCTGGCGCCGCGCTGATCGCGCGAAGGCCGGTATTTTTCGGGAGCGGCCGGTCATCACCGGCCGCTTTTTCGTTTGGGCATCCCGCCGCGCCGGCTGGACGGCGTTTCCGTGCCGGCGTTGAGCAAATCCCGTCGAACGGATGTTCCATCCGATCGACAGCCGCTCTAATGTCCTTTCTGCAACTTCAGGGGGAAAGAGCGGCGATGCGCACCGGGGCGAACATCCTTTGGTTCCTGCTGGGCGGCTGGGCACTCGCGCTGATGTGGTGGTTCGCGGCCGCGCTGATGGCGCTCACGATCGTCGGCCTGCCATGGGTCAGGGCCTGCTGGGAAATCGGGGTGATGAGCCTGATGCCGTTCGGGCGGGAGGTCGTCTCGCACGACGAACTGACCGGCAGAAGCCATGCGGGCCTGACGATCTTCCGCCTCGTTGCCAACATCATCTGGCTTCCCCTCGGCATCATCCTGGCGGTTTCCCATGTCCTCCATGGATTGTTGATGTTCGTCACGATCATCGGGATCCCGTTCGGCCTGCAGGATTTCAAGCTCGCCGGAATCTCGCTGTTTCCCGTCGGAAAGCGCGTCGTGACCGTCGAACTCATGCAGGCCGCCCGCAAGACGAATGCCGAGGCGCATCTCGCGTCCTACCGGCGCTAGGCGGCTTCGAGGTATCGGACCGCACGGCGCCGCCCGCTGCGTGGGTCGCGCGCGGGCCGGGGCATTTGCCTTTCGCGCCAAGGGGCGCTATAAGCCGCCGTCTTCGTGGACCGCCCGGCGAAAGGGCATGCCGTGGCGGCCCGAAATGCTCAAGGCATCCGCAAGGGAAGGCCGAAGGGCCCT
>JAEZMP010000260.1 GCA_023442215.1 Pseudomonadota bacterium | reverse complement strand
GCAAGCCAGTTGGTGCCGACGCTGCCGCCCATCACGGTCGAGCTCCACGCCCGCCCGCCGGAGCCGGAGAACGAGACGTTGCCCGGATTGTTGTTCGCGGGGCCGCCGGCGTTCGGCCAGTCGGCATTGGACTGTGCGGCGCTGATGGTCGCTGAAGAGCGGGTCTGGGACGCGCTCGCCAGCGCATCGTCGCTGGTGAACACGTCGACGCGCGTCCCGGGCAGCGGCGTCTGCTTCGGATTGAACGGGTTCAGGCTCGACAGCGTGTCGCAGCCGGCAAGGCCGAACGCGAGCATGGCCGCGAGCGCGATACGGGCAAAGGGAGAGACGGAGGCGGACGGCGGCATGAGGTCCCTCGGCATTGGCGGACTGTCATCGGAACGGCGTCGCGCCCGGGATCGGGCGCGGCGCGGCTTCGGCCTCAGGAGGCGTCGTTGGCGTGCTCTGCCGGAGCCGGCATGGCTCCCTGGATGACCGCCAGCATGATCCGGGCACGGTCGATCGCGTCATTCGGACCATCCGGATCGCCGACGATCGCCTGGAAATAACGCTGCGCGGCCTCTAGATCACCGCCGGCATACGCTGCGAGGCCCATGATCTCGCGGGCCGGCTGGCGCCAAGGGCCGCCTTCCACCGCGAGAGACGAGACCCGCGCTTCCGCGCCCTTCGGGTCAGCGCCTGCGAGGGCGAGGTACCCGGCGCGGACGTGGGCGAGATTGCGATAGAGAATCGGCACCGACCCGTCGGATGCGATTGCGTCGAACGCGGCGATGGCAGCGGCGCTGTCGCCACCGGCGGCAAGCTCGCTCGCGGCACGGAACCGTCCGAGGATCTTGTAGCCACCGCCCTTTTCGTCGGCGAGTTTCTGCAGCGCGGCGGCGGCCGCCTTGTGATCGCCGGCGGCAGCTGTCTCAAGCGCGGCATAGAACTGGTCGCCGCCGGACTTCGCGTGGGAGTCCTTCCAGGCCTCCCAGGCGCGCCAGCCGCCGATGCCGGCAACGATCACCACGGCCAAGCCGATCACATAGATACCGAACCGGTTCCACAGCCGCTTGAAGCGCTCGTGCCGCAGATCCTGTTCGATCTCGTTGAAGATATCCGCCATCGTCCTCGTTCCCGCCGCGCGGCGATCGCCGTGCGGCGCGTTGCCGCGCACAGGCGCAGCCAGCCTTCGTTCGCCGGACGCTTACCGCGTTCGCGGGAATTCGCCAAGCAAGAGTTGGTGTCTCGACCTCTCCGGGCGGGCGCTGGCCGGGCGCCGAGCCCGGTCAGACGACCGGAACGCCGATCAGCAGCAGGTGCAGTTTGAAGACGATCACGGCGTAAACAAGGAGGCCGATCACAATCGCGAGTGCATCGTTGCGCCATGGCCCGCCGGAAACCACCACCTGCCCTGCGGCCTCGCGGCGCTTCAGCGAAATCCGGTCGGCGACGGACCAGAGCAGGAAGGCGGCGAACAGCGTGACGGACGCCATGTCGCCGTTGGCGAGAAGATGCGCGAAGGCCCAGATCATCACCGCCGTCACCATCGGATGGCGCACGAAAAGGCGGATGCGCCCGGGCAGGTAGGTCGCCACGATCAACACCGACGCCACCGCCATGAGAAGCATCGTGACATGGCGCAGCCAGAACGGCGGAACGTAGAACTCGGTCGGGCCCTCGGCGCGGGCCTGCCCGTAGCCCACCACGATGAGCACGAGCCCGACGACGGAGACGATGGAATAGACGATCCGGTAGGGCGTCGCTCCCATGCGCGCCACCAGCGGCGCACGGAACCGCGACGCGGGAAGCACGTGCGCCCCGAGAAAAATCACGAGCCCGACAATGAGGCACAGCATCGCCGCCCTCCGTATGAGAACGCGGCACCTTAGAGCAGTTCGAGCACCAACCAAGGGTGTCGGGGCGGCGCGCGCGGCGCGACGCCGCAGCCGGGCCTCCGACGGGTTATTCCTGCGCCCGGGCCTTCTCCAGCGGGATGTAACCGAGCGGCAGCGACGTCGTGTATTTGATCTGCTCCATCGCGAATGTCGTGCTCACGTCGGAGATATCGATCTTCGAAATAAGCTTCTTGTAGAAGGCATCGTAAGCGGCGATGTCCGGAACGACCACCCGGAGGAGATAATCCACGGAGCCTGCCATACGGTAGAACTCCACGACCTCGGGGAATTCCTGGATAACGGTGGCAAAGCGCATCAGCCAGTCCTGGGAATGCTGGCTGGTGACGATCGACACGAATGCCGTGACCGGTGCGTTCACCTTGGCGGGATCGAGCAGCGCGACCCGCCCGGTGATGACGCGATCTTCTTCCAGCTTCTGAATCCGCCGCCAGCACGGCGTGGTCGACAGCCCGACCCGACGCGCGATCTCCGCAACGGGAACGGTGCAATCCTCCTGGAGGATCGACAGAATCTTGCGGTCGGTGCGGTCGATCATGACGCCAATTATCCTATTGTCTATAGACTGAATCGACTAATTGCCTCATGAGATACACGTTCCGGATTTGACCCGCAACAGGAATGAAATTCCAGAAAAGAAATAAGTCCGCCGCCGCCGCGAAAAGAAGGCCGCCGATGAGGCCGCTGACCGTCAAGCCGCGCCGCGCAGCCTCGGGACGCCGTCAGTGGGTGCCGCCGCTCGGCCCGGAGACGCCGGCACCCGCAAATGTCGCCATGCCGGCATGGGTGCGTGCCGCCGCCCGCACGATGCTGGCCGCGAGCGCGGCGCCCGTTCCCTCGCCAAGCCGCATGCCGAGATCGAGTAGCGGCTTCTTTCCGAGCCGCGCCAGCACGGCCGCATGCGCCGGCTCCGCCGAGAGGTGGCCGATCAGGCAGTGGTCGATGGCGTGATCGTCCACCGCATGCAGCACCGCCGCCGCCGAGGTTGCGACGAATCCGTCGACGATGACCGGAATGCGCTGGTGCCGCGCCGCCAGAATCACGCCCGCCATGGCCGCGATCTCACGGCCACCGACCCGACGCAATACCTCAAGCCCGTCGCGCTCGCCGCCGATCCGCGCAACGGCCGCAGCGACCGCCGCCCGCTTGCGCGCGAGGCCGGCATCGTCGACCCCGGTACCGCGACCGATCCAATCCGCGGCCTCACCTCCGTACAGCGCGTGATAGATCGCCGCCGCGACGGTGGTGTTGCCGATGCCCATTTCGCCGATGCAGAGCAGGTCCGTGCCGCCGGCAATCGCCTCCATGCCGAAAGCCATCGTCGCGACGAGACCGACCTCGTCGAAGGCGTCCTCTTCGGTGATGTCGGGTGTCGGCACCTCGATGGCGAGTTCGAGCACCTTGAGGCCGATGTCCTCGGCAAGACAGATCTGGTTGATGGCCGCACCGCCGGCTGCGAAGTTCGCCACCATCTGCAATGTGACATCGGCCGGATAGGCGGAGACGCCCTTGGCGGCGACGCCGTGGTTGGCCGCGAACACGGCGACCAGCGGACTGCGCACATCCGGCGGTGAACGCCCCTGCCAGGCCGCCAGCCATTCGACCAGATGCTCGAGACGCCCGAGCGAACCGGGCGGCTTCGTGAGCTCGCGGTCCCGGCGCCGCACCGCTTCCACCGCCGCGCGATCCGCACCGGGCGCTCCGCGAATCAGGGCACGCATGTCTTCCAGCGGGTGGGCCATCCTGGTCATCCTGTGATGAGGGGCTGAGGGCCGCGATCCATAGCCCAGATCGGACGGGCGGGCCAATATGCCGGCGCAGAAGGCGACCGTCCGCTCAGCGCTGGCCGCTGGCGCGGACATCGGCGATAATGAAGTCCGGGCGGACATCGCCGGAGCGCATCGCTCTCTCCCGTGCCGGTCGGCAGCGCATTGCTCCTTTTCGCTTGATGGACTCTTCGACGGCGGACCCTTCTCGACGGCGGACCCTTGCAGCATTCCCCTCACCCCTTCGCAGATGCACTCCTTAAGCGGCTCGCCGAAATCGCAGCGGCCGTTCGCTTCTATTCGCGCCTGCCGATGCCAAGGCTCGGACCGGCCGACGATCCGGCGGCACCGCCGTCGCTACCGCAGCTCGCCTGGGCCGTGCCGATCGCCGGTGCGCTGATCGCACTGCCGGGAGCGCTGGTGCTCGCGACGGCCCTTGCCGCAGGACTTGCCGCCCTCCCCGCGTCCGCGCTCGCAGTGGCGGTTCAACTCGCGGCCACGGGTGCGCTCCATGAGGACGGCCTCGCCGACACCTTCGATGGCTTCGGCGGCGGCTGGGGCCGCGAGCGCAAGCTGGAGATCATGCGCGACAGTCGCATCGGGGCTTTCGGCGCCGCCGCCATCGTCATGGCGCTCATACTGCGCGTAACGATGTTCGCCGCCATCGCCGGCGGGCTCAGCACGGGCGCCGCGTTCACAGCCTTCGTCGCTGGGCAGTCGGCTTCGCGGGTCGGCGGCGTCGCCCTTCTCGCAATGGTACCTCCCGCACGCCGGGACGGCGCGGCCGCGGCTGTCGGGCGACCGCGCACGCAGGACCTCGCCGCCGCGTTCTTCACCGCGGTCCTGATCACCCTCGTGCTCGTTGCGCCGCGCTTCGGCGTGCTCGCCGCGCTTGCTGCAGCCGCGCTGATCGCGCTCGTGACCGTCGCCATGGCGTTCTGGTGCGACCACCAGATCGGTGGGCAGACCGGTGATGTGCTCGGGGCCGACCAGCAGCTCTCGGAGATCGCCTTCCTGCTGGTGCTGGCGACCGTGGCGGGCTGAGCCAATGGTTCGTTCCGCGCCCGTGGCGACACCGCCTCTCACTGCCATCTCCACGCCGTGCATCCGGCTCTGCGCGATCGACGGCGAGTCCGGCCTTTGCCGGGGATGCGGCCGCACGCTGGCGGAAATCGCGTCATGGGGCGGGCTGAGCGAGGAGGAGCGTCGCGCCATCATCGCCCGTCTTCCGGAACGTCGGGTGAAGGCCGGCCACATGCTCCGCGAGAAAGAGGTGCGGGGTTCGGAATCGCGCGAATCTGAATGAAATCGGCGAAACGTGCTGGCCACCCGGCTTGCCGGATGCGGACTCGGTTCGTACCTGCCAGAAGCGAGGCCGTCGGCATGCCTGTTCTCGGCGGGGCCTCGACGGAGCAAGGAAACGAATGAACGCCGGCCCCAACCTCTCCCGTGTGGCACGAACCATAGGCGGCGTCGCCTTGCTGGCCGTCTGCGCGTGGGCGGTGGTCGCATATCTCGCCACGCCAACTGGAAGCGGCGACCGGTCGACGCTCGTCTCGCTCGATTCGTCGCTGCCGCAGGCGGTCGCACTGGGTGCGATCGCGGTCGCCCTGATCGCGAGCCTCGCGCTGTCACGGCCGCGCTGGCGCTCGGTCGGGGCCGCCGTGCTGCTGTGGGGAGGCCTCGCCCTGGTGCTCGTCGCGGGCTATGCGTCCT
>JAEZMP010000312.1 GCA_023442215.1 Pseudomonadota bacterium | reverse complement strand
CCCCCCGTCGCGGGGGAGCGCCTCGTCGTCATCACCGCCCACCCGGCGGGCATGGCGAAGGAGGTCGACAAGGGCGTGCCGGTGGCGCAGGGCTGCGCGATCAGGCGGGTGCCGGTCCCAGCACCCGGTGCGTCACCCAAACCCGGCGCCCCGCCCAAACCCGCCGCATCGCCGGGCAACGCCGCCACGGCGGCGGCAGCCGGCCCGGCCCAGCCGTTCCGCACCGATTGCGATGCCACCGGCTCGTCCTCGGGCGGGGCCAACCTCACGCGCCTCGGGGGCGGGCAGGGGCCGCTGGTGCTGCGCGGCATCACCATTTCCACCGGTCCGTGGCGCAATCCCAAGCTCGCCGGGGCGCCCTATGACGAGCGCAAGGGCAGCTTCACCACCGCGCTCGACGTCTCCGGCGCCGTTGCCGCGGCGGGGCGCGACCTCGCCCGAACCGCGCCGCCTCCGCCGCCGGGAGCGGGAGGCGTCGCCTCGGCCGCCGTGCAGGTGCGCGCCGTCCCGGTCGGCAGCGCGGGCCCGTCGGGCGTGGACCTTTCCGGCGTGGACCTGTCCGGCGTCGACCTCTCCGGCGCGGCCGCGCCGCCCGAGGCCGGCGTCGCGCTTCCGGCCGGCCCCGGCCTGCCCGGCGTCGATGTTGGCCGCGCCACCCGTCGCGCCATACCCGCCACCACCGGAAAATCCACCGCCGTCGAGCCCTGAAACCGGCCTCCCGGTCCTGCCGCGCGTTCTGCCTGATGACAGCCGCGCGGAGATCGGTTATCGAAGGGCATGGTCGCCGGGCGGGAGAGATGCCTGCCGGTGGCCCGCCGCAGACCGGAAGGCGAACCGCCTTCCATGCCGGCTGCGCGGGTGTAGTTCAGTGGTAGAACGACAGCTTCCCAAGCTGTATGTCGTGGGTTCGATTCCCATCACCCGCTCCAAATTCCCGCCTCATATCGTCGTTCGGCATATCGTTGGCCGGCGCGGCCGTCCTGCCCGGCAGGATGGAAGCCTTCTGCGTCCGGACCGCGCTCAGGGCGGCCGCCGCACATAGCCGGCGGATACCTGCGCGGCCATGAAGTCGCGTTCGGCCTGCAGCAGCGCGACCTCGTCGAGCAGCAGGCGCACGGCCCGCCAGGCGCCGCCCGATTCCACGATGAAATCCTCGACTTCGTCGACCGGCGGACGGTCGGTCCGATCCATGGGTTCGTTCATCGCTTTGCCTGTTCGCTTTCGGATCCGCATCCCGTTCGCCGGGTCCCGCCTGCGGTGTCCCGCTTGCAGTATCTTGCCTCCGGCATCCCGCCTTGGGCGTCCCGCTCGCTGATTCTCACTCGGCCCGCCGCCGGCGATTCGCCGAGGGCCGTGGCCGCGCCTGCTCCGGTGGCCTGAAGGCGGCCTGCGGTTCCATCCTCGATCCGGCTATGGATTCCATAAGAACAAAACGGGTACAAATGGAATCTGAGGCGAGGCCCGGCCGGTCCACCGGCAATGTCGGCGGGCACCACTCAGCAACTGTCACAATGGCGCGCTACGCATGGTTGGTCGGGATCGCCCCGGTCCCGGCGACGGGAATGCTCAAGCTGTTGAAATGCGGAGCGCATCCGCGTGGCCGGGCGATGCTCGTACCCCGCCGTCCGCGCTCCCGCGCGTGTCGCGCGCCGGGACGGCCGGAAGGCCGCCCGCGACGCCGCGACCGTTCCGTTTGCGAGAGGCACGATGAAGAGCGCAGCGACATCCGGCACGGCGAACAGGGATCGGGTCCCGTCCACCCCGGTTCCGACCACGGCGGACCTCGAGCATCACATGGTCGAGAAGGCCTATGCCCGCTGGGCGCCGGTCTACGATGCCATCATCGGCCCGGTCTTTCTCGCCGGGCGCCGCGCCGCCGCCCAGGCGGCCGGCCGGGTCGGGGGCCGCATCCTCGAAATCGGCGTCGGCACGGGGTTGTCCTTCCCCGACTACGACGCTTCCACCGAGATCACCGGCATCGACCTGTCGGAACCGATGCTGGAGAAGGCGCGCCAGAAGGCCGGCACCGGCCGGTTCCCCCAGGTCAAGGCGCTGATGCAGATGGACGCGCACGACCTCGCCTTCCCGGACGCCAGCTTCGACTGCGTGGTGGCGCAGTTCGTCATCACGCTGGTGCAGTCGCCGGAACGGGTGCTGGACGAGTGCGCGCGGGTGGTGCGGCCCGGCGGCGAGGTCGTTCTCGTCAACCACCTCTATTCGGAAACGGGCGTCGCGGCGGCGGTGGAACGCTGGTTCGCCCGGCGCACCCGGCATCTCGGCCTCCGGCCCGAATTTCCCTTCGCCCGCATCGCGGCGTGGCGGGACTCGCGGCCGGAGATGGTGCTGGTGGAGCGCACGGCCCTGAAGCCGTTCGGCGTCTACACGCTGATGCGCTTCCGCAAGGAGACGGTTCCCGCCGTCTGAACGCCGCCGGTCCGCGGTGCGTCGCAGACCGGTCGCGCGCCCGTCAGGGCGCCGGCTTCGCGCCGGCGCCGGCGGTCTGCGGCAGGATCTCGACGCTGGCGGTGCGCCCGACCACGAGCTTCACGCCCGCGGGCAGCGGCTCGTCGAGCTCGATGCGGACGGGCACGCGCTGGGCGAGGCGCACCCAGTCGAAGGTCGGGTCGATCCGGGCGAGCAGGCTCGAACTCGCCGCGACATTGCTGCTTGAAATGCCGCCGGCGATGCTCTGCACCCGCCCCGTGATCACCGGATCGTCGCCGAGCAGCACCACCACCGCGCGGTCGCCGACCGCGATGCGCGACAGCTTCGTCTCCGGGAAATAGCCGTCGACATAGAACGAATCGCTGTCGATCAGCGCGAACACCGGGTGGCCGGCCGTCACGTAGTCGCCCTTGCGCATGGTGAAGTTGGTCACGATGCCGTCCACGGAGGCTTTCACGCGGGTCCGCTCCAGGTTGAGGGCGGCGAGGTCGCGATCCGCCGTGGCCTGCTCGACCGCCGCCGTGGCCATGGCGGCGTCGGTGTCGACGGTCTGCTTCTCTTCGGCCGTCACCGTGAGGTCGGTGAGCTGGCTGTAGCGCTGCTGGTTGCGCTCGGCCAGCACCAGGGCCGCCTTCTTGCTGGCGAGCACGGCCTCCGCCTGCCGGAGCGCGATCTCGTAGCGCGAGGGATCGATGCGGAACAGCAGGTCGCCGGCCTTGACCTGCTGGTTGTCGCTGGCGAGCACCTCCACGACGAGGCCGGAGACGTCCGGCGTCAGCCCGACCACGTCGGCGGTCACCTGCCCGTCGCGCGTCCAGGGGGCGTCCATGTAATAGCCCCAGAGCTGGTAGCCGACCACGGCGGCGACGGCGACGACGACGAGCGTGATCACCACGCGGAAGATGCGGCTGAACCAGTGGCTCATGAGAAGGTCCGTCCGGTGCTTCGGGCGATCATCGCCAAATCCTCTCGGGAAGGTAAGCCCTCGGGAAGGTAAGTCCCCGGGAAGGGGGGCAGGCCGGCCGGCGGCGGCGCGGTGCGGGGAAGAGTCACGACGGCGTGTCTTCGCCCGCCGTCGTCGCCGGCAGGTGCTGATAGGGATGGGTGACGCCGACCGGGATCTGGAGCAGCGCGCCGAGCGCGATCACGAAGATCGCGAGATCGAACAGCGCGCGGTGCCAGACGAAGCGGTAGAGGCCGAAGCGGTCCATGAGGCGGCCCGCGAGAAGGGTGATCAGCAGCGCGAACAGCCCGGCGATCAGCAGGACCGGCACGATCACGCCGTAGATGTCGATCTCGCCCATCAATGGGTCTCCGAGGCGGGAAGGGCCGTCAGGGCGGGGGCGGGCGCGCGGGCGCGCATGACGGCGCGGCGGAAACCGACCAGCGCCGCCACGGCCTCCCGCAGCACCGCCTTCGGTGTGGTCGCAGCGTGGGCCGACAGGCAGGCGAGGATGTCGTCGAGCACGTCCAGCGTGTCGGTGCCGGCGGGCGGCGGCCTGTCGGCGAGGCGCGCGCGGAAATGCGCCTCGGCGGCGGAGAACAGCCGGTCGATCCCGGGGCCTGCCTCGGGCGGCAGCCGGGAGCGCAGAGCGGCGAGGTCTTCCAGGCCGCCGGTCGCCATCAGGTCCGCGAACGCGGTCTCCGCGGCGTCGTCCTGCCTGGGCTCGCCGGTCAGCCGGGGAACGATCAGGCCGACGCGGTCGATCATCCGCCGGGTGAACGGATCGCGGCCCTCGCGGGTGTGGCCCGAGGCCACCGCGACGAGGTCGCGCAGCCCGGCGCGGGAGAGCCGCCGGGCGGCCTGCGCGGGGTCGAGCGTGCGCACCGTGCGCACGACCGCGGCGGCGAACAGCATCCCGAACAGCGACGCGATGTTGGCGTTGAGGAACGAGGGCAGGTCCGCCACCGGATCGTTGTTCTGCAATCCGAGCAGGATCACCACGTTCATGATGATGACGAAGCCGTAGGTGCCCCAGGTCGGCGACGACATCAGCGCGCCGAGGGTCAGCATCAGCGGCGCGAGCGCGACGGCGAGCGCGGCGAAGCTGTCGATCTTCGGCAGGATGCCGAACTGGTAGACGAACAGGACCACGAGCGCGATCAGCGTCGCGAGGATGAAGGTGCGCAGCCGCGGCCACGGGTTGTCGAGCGCGGCGACGATGCTGCCGTACATCGCCACCTGGATGGCGGCGTTGGCGCCCCAGGTCCAGCCGGTGAGGATCCAGACGGCGCAGACGAAGGCGATCGAGGCCACCACGGCGACGGCGATGCGCGCCGCGAGCCCGTGGTCGGCATGGAGCGGCACGGATTCCACCGCCCGGGTGTCGTATCGCGGCGTGCGGGAGAGCGTGCGCCGGCCCTCGCGGATCGCGAGCCACAGGTCGATGCAGTCTTCCCTGAGGTCCATGAAATAGGACAGGCGCAGGCAGAGATTGGTGAGCGCCGCGGATCGCCAGCCGTCCGCCGTCGGATCGGCCGGATCCAGCCGGGCGATCTCGTCGCGGATCTCGCGGGCGAGCGCGGGCGGCGCATCCACGCCCTGGCCGATCCAGGCCGTGAGCTTGGCCGCGAGGGCTTCGAGACCGGCCGGCAGGGCGCCTTCGCCGCGCAGAAGCTGGAACCGGTCGCGGATCGCCGACAGCGTCGGCAGCATCAGGATCATGCGGTCGTGCACCGCCTTCAGCCGCCGCGCGATGCCGCTGTGGGCGGCGGGGTCGTAGTTCAGGAACAGCATCACGCCCTGAAGGTCCGCCGCGTCGGCGGCAAGGCGGCGCCGCATCCGGGCGATGTCGACGCCCTTGGTGTCGGCCGACAGCGAATCGACCGCCAGCCGGTCGGCCGCCAGCATCCAGTTCCTGAGCCGCTCGGCGATCTGCGGGCCGGCATCGCGCGGCAGCACGACGAGGCCAATCACCGTGGCGCAGACGATGGCGAGGCCGATCTCCTCCACCCGGGCGACCGCCACCATGAAGATCGAGGCGGGGTCGCCGACGCTCGGAAAGCCGATGATGGCGGCGGTGTAGCCGGCGAGCAGGAACACATAGGACCGCGGCGTGCGGTCGAGCAGCGAGAGATAGAGGCAGAGCCCGGTCCACACCGCCAGCGCCGCCGACAGGATCAGCGGCGCGTCGACGAGGTTCGGCACCAGCACCACGGCCGCCGTCGCGCCCAGCAGCGTGCCGAGCATGCGGAAGATCGCCTTGGAGCCGGTGGCGCCGGCGAGCGGCTGCGACACCAGATAGACCGACCCCATCGCCCACGCCGGCTTGCTGAGGCCGAACGCGAACGAGAGATAGAGCGCCAGCATCGCCGCCGCGAAGGTCTTGAGGGAATAGAGGCAATCCCCTGCGAACGACGCGGCCTGCCAGGGATGGCTTTTCAGGAGGGTCCGTTCGGCCGTTGTCGCCATGAATGCCAGATGTATGGATACCGGATATATGCTGCGGAACGGCCGCTCCCCCGGGGGCTTGCCCCGGGGGAGTGTTTCAGGACCGGGAAGAGGCCGATTACTGCGCGGTCCAGCCGCCGTCGATCGGCATGATCGCGCCGGTGATGGAGGCCGCGCCGTCGCTCGCCAGGAACAGCGCGAGCGAGGCGACCTGCTCGACGGTGACGAATTCCTGGGTCGGCTGCTCACTGAGGAGGAACTTCTTCACTTCCTCCTCGCTGATGCCGCGGGCCTTGGCGGTGTCCGGGATCTGCTTCTCGACGAGCGGGGTCCAGACATAGCCGGGGCAGATGGCGTTGCAGGTGATGCCGAAGGTCGCCGTCTCCAGCGCCACGGTCTTGGTGAGGCCGGCGATGCCGTGCTTGGCCGAGACATAGGCCGACTTGAACGGCGAGGCGACCAGCGCGTGGGCCGACGCGGTGTTGATGATGCGGCCCCACTTGCGCTTCTTCATGCCCGGCACGGCGGCGCGGATGGTGTGGAACGCCGAGGTCAGGTTGATCGCGATGATCGCGTCCCACTTCTCGATCGGGAAGTCCTCGATCGGCGAGACGAACTGGATGCCGGCATTGTTGACGAGGATGTCGATGCCGCCGAACGTCTCCTCGGCGGTCGAGATCATCTTGGCGATCTGGTCGGGCTTCGTCATGTCGGCGGCGTCGTAGAGCGCCTTCACGCCGTAGTCCTTTTCGAGCGCGGCCCGGGTGGCCTCGATCGCGTCCGCCGGGCCGAAGCCGTTGATGACGACGTTGGCTCCGTTGGCGGCGAAGATCTTCGCATATTCGAGGCCGATACCGGATGTGGAACCGGTGACGACGGCGGTCTTGCCCTTCAACATGGATCTATCTTCCTGAATGCGGTTTCGGAAACAACGCCTGGAAATTCGGTCGTGATCTGCCGTTCCGCCGTGAGCGATGCGGCGCAAAAGGGGGAGACATTCACCCGCACCCCCTCGGCGGCAGACGGGGTCCATGCTATATTTTTCGTATGACGGATCAACGGGACGATGTCGCGCAGGCCCGGAACGTCGGCCCGGCCGGAAACGGCAGGGGCGCGCGGGGATCGCGGCCGGGAGATCGCCGATATGCCAATCGAGTCAGATTCCGCAATCCAGCCAGCCTCCGCATCCCGGCACGATCTGGCGAACCATCACCACGATCATGACGCCGACGCCTTCCTGACGCCCGACCACGACCACGGCCCCTGCGCCGGCAGCGTGATCGCGCGGGCGGAGAAGGTGTGCCGCGAGCGCGGCGTCAAGCTCACCTCGCAGCGCCGCGCGGTGCTGGAGGCGCTGGTCGCCAACCACAAGCCCGCCGGCGCCTACGACATCATCGAGCGGCTCGGGGCGGACGGCCCGCCCCCGGCGCCGATCTCGGTCTACCGGGCGCTCGGCTTCCTCACGGAAAACGGCCTCGCCCACCGCATCGAGCGGCTCAACGCCTTCGTGGCCTGCGACGGTCATCATGATGCCGCAAGGCCGGTGGTATTCCTGATCTGCGAGACCTGCGGCCAGGTGGCGGAGGTCGCGGCGGCGGAGATCGGCATCGACCTCGCCGGACTGTCCGCGAAGACCGGCTTCGTGCCCCACACGGCGGCGATCGAGATCAGCGGGCTGTGCAGCCATTGCGCCGGGGCGGCCGCGGCGTGAGATTGACGGCCCCGGCGGGCTCTGGCACCACCGGGCACGAGCCCGGCTCAGGCGCGCCGCCGCCGGGCGACAGGTTTCCGGGCGCCGGCCCCGCGGAGATGTCCGCGCACGGGCGCGTCCTTTCCGGGGAAAGCACCATGGATGCAGCGACACTGGCGCCCGAAGCGGCCTTCGGCGACGGTTCCGGCGAGGCCGGCCCTCTGCCGCGCAAGCGGACGGTGCAGGTCGACATCGACGGCGTGAAGGTCGGCGGCGACGCCCCGATCGTCGTTCAGTCCATGACCAACACCGACACCGCCGACGTCGAGTCCACCGTGGCGCAGGTCGCCGCGCTGGCGCGGGCCGGCTCGGAAATCGTGCGCATCACGGTGGACCGGCCGGAAGCGGCGGCGGCGGTGCCGCACATCCGCGAGCGGCTGGAACGGCGCGGCATCCGCGTGCCGCTGGTGGGCGATTTCCACTATATCGGCCACAAGCTCCTCGCCGATCATCCGGCCTGTGCCGAGGCGCTGGCGAAATACCGCATCAATCCCGGCAATGTCGGCTTCAAGGACAAGCGCGACAAGCAGTTCGGGGCGATCGTCGAGCTCGCCGCCCGCCACGGCAAGGCGGTGCGCATCGGGGTCAACTGGGGCTCGCTCGACCAGGAACTCTTGACCGCGCTGATGGACGAGAACGCCGCGAGCGCGCGGCCGCGCACGGCGGCGGCGATCCTGCGCGAGGCGATCATCCGCTCGGCGATCCTGTCGGCGCAGCGCGCGGAGGAGATCGGCCTCGGCCGCGACCGCATCATCCTGTCGGCCAAGGTCTCGCAGGTGCAGGATCTGATCGCGGTCTATCGCGATCTCGCGCGGCGCTGCGACTACGCGCTTCACCTCGGCCTCACCGAGGCGGGCATGGGTTCCAAGGGCATCGTGGCCTCGTCGGCGGCGCTGTCGGTGCTGCTGCAGGAAGGCATCGGCGACACCATCCGCATTTCGCTCACGCCGGAACCGGGAGGCGACCGCACGCTGGAGGTGAAAGTCGCGCAGGAAATCCTGCAGACCATGGGCTTCCGCACCTTCCTGCCGGTGGTCGCGGCCTGCCCGGGCTGCGGGCGCACCACGTCCACGGTGTTCCAGGAACTGGCGAAGTCCATCGAGGCGCATATCGGCGAGCGGATGCCGGTGTGGCGCGAGACCTATCCCGGGGTGGAGAAGCTCAAGGTCGCGGTGATGGGCTGCATCGTCAACGGCCCGGGCGAATCGAAGCACGCCGACATCGGCATCTCGCTGCCGGGAACGGGCGAGTCTCCCTCCGCGCCGGTGTTCATCGACGGCGCCAAGGCGCTGACGCTGCGCGGCCCCAACATCGCCGCCGAGTTCAAGGCGCTGGTGGAAGACTATATCGAGCGCCGGTTCGGCGGCGGCAAGGAGGCCGCTCCGGCCGTCAACCCGGCCTCGGACGCGGCCTGACGAGGCTGTCGCGGTCCGTCCGACGGGGTTTGGGGCCTCCGGCCCCAAGCGGGCACGGGCGCAGCCCGATAAAAGAGTCGGGTCCGGGCGGCAGCCCGAAAGACAAGCGGGCACGGGCAGCGGCGCGCTCACACCGCGAGCGGAAACGCCTCTTCCACCAGATAGGGCCCGCCGCCCACGCTGGCGCGGGCGGAAAACAGCACGAAGCGCGGGGCGATGAAGGGCGGCACCTCGAAGCCGCCGCGCAGCGCCAGCCAGTCCGCGACTTCGCGGGGCGAGGTGCCGCGCAGCCGCGCGAGGGTGATGTGGGGGGTGAACTTGCGCCCTTCCGGCGGCAGGCCGAGGCGCTGGAGAATGCGCTCGTGCTCGGCCTGCAATTCGCCGAGGGCGCTGTCGGGCACGATCCGGGCGAACAAGGTGTGCGGCTTGTCCCCGCCGAAGCTGCCGAGGCCGGAGATGTGCACCCGCACCGAGCCCCGTCGCACCCGCATCAGCGCGTCGGCGATTTCGTCGGCGGTGCGGTCGTCGATGTCGCCGATGAAGCGCAGGGTGATGTGGTAGTTCTCCGGATCGATCCAGCGCGCGTTCCTGAGGCCGCCCCTGAGCAGGCCGACCTGGGTGCCGACGACGGCGGGGATCTCGAGACCCGTGAAGAGCCGTGGCATGGGCAGCGCTCCGTCCGGTG
>JAEZMP010000310.1 GCA_023442215.1 Pseudomonadota bacterium | reverse complement strand
CCCTCGGCTCGTCCGCCGGGCCGCGCGCGCTCGCGCTCGTCCGGCTGGACCGCGCCGCCGAGGCGATGGCGGCCGGAGAACCGATCCTCGCCGGGGAAACGCCCGTCGCGCTCACGCTGCCGGCCTTCGCCCGCTTCGAATGGCCCGGCGCGGCTGCCGCTGCCGCCGAGGAAGGCTGAGAGGTGGCCGACCGCCCCGGAGCCGCCCCGCGCGCGTGGCAGCGCATGCTGTCGGGCCGCCGGCTCGATCTGGTCGCTCCGTCGCCGCTCGATATCGAGATCGTCGATATCGCCCACGGGCTTGCCCGCGTCGCGCGCTGGAACGGCCAGACGGTGGGCGACCACGCCTTCTCCGTCGCGCAGCACGCGCTCCTGGTCGAGGTACTGGTGCGGCGGATGCGTCCGGGCTGCGACCGGCGCACCCTGATGGGGGCGCTGCTCCACGACGCGCCCGAATATGTCATCGGCGACATGATCTCGCCGTTCAAGGCGGTGCTCGGCTCCGGCTACAAGCAGGTGGAACATCGGCTGCTGGCGGCGGTGCACCTGCGCTTCGGCCTGCCGGCCGAACTGCCGCAGGCCGTCACGCGGTTGATCAAGCGCGCCGACCTCGCCTCGGCCTATCTGGAGGCGACCCGGCTCGCCGGCTTCGCGGAGCCGGAGGCGCGCACCCTGTTCGGCGTGCCGCGCGGCATCGATCCCGATCTGCCGGAGATCGCCGAACTCTTGTTGCCGCGTCCCGCCGGCGAGGTGCAGGCCCTGTTCCTCGCCCGCTTCGCGGACCTCGACGCCGCCGGCTGAGTCTCGTCCCCGCCTGGACAACCCGACGATCCTCATGTCGCCGCATGCCGCTTTCCGGTCGAGCGATCGGCCGCGCCAAGTCACATCTTCGTAATGCCGTCGCTGCACTCGTGATTCGGGTTTGCCCCGGAAGGCGATGATGGAAGACTATTCCCGACCGGTCTTTCGAGATTATTTCGGAGGACGCTCCGCACGGTCGGGAGTTAACGTGTGAAGTTTGCAGCGGGAATTTTTGTTGGCCTTTGCCTGGCGGGTATTTCTGCCGCGCAGGCGCAGCCGACGACAACGGGCACGACGGCGGTCGTGCTCCCCAACGATCTCGGCACGCGCGAGAACACGATCTCGCTCGAGAGCGTGCGGCTGACGTGGCGTTTCGGTGTCCACGTCGGTGAGCCGGTCTACGGCATCACGGGCCAGTACAGGATGCCCGCGGCATCCGCGCCGGGCTATGCCACCATCACCAATGCATCGGTCTGTGCGCAGAACGGCGGCATCATGCCGGGCTCGAAACCGGTACGGCTTTCGCCCGCGGATCTGTCTCCGGCCGCGTGGCGGCAGGCGATGCGGGGTGTAGAGCTTCTGTCCTCGTCCGTGTTTCGCGTCGTGCTCGTCAACAACACTGGCGGACCCAGCACGCGCGTCTATCTCGATGTGAGCCCGGACAGCCTCGTTCAGGACACCGGTTCCGAAGCGGCGCTCAGCGTTCCCGCAAGCCCCGCATGGGACAGGGTTTTCCGCGTCTCCTCCGGATCCCCGTCCCCCTCCGATCCATGGCTCTCCGCCGGAGAGGCCAAGGCCATCTTCCAGCAGGGCGTGCACGTCCGCGAGGTGCGGCTGATCAAGCCCGAGTTCGATCTCTCCGCGCTGCGCGGCGCCTATGATGTCCACCTGCGTGAGACCTGCACCGGCCAGGTCGCCGCCGCGCCCGTGGACCGGAAAGAGAAAGGCGGCAAGGAAGATGCCGCGCCACCGAAGGCGTCATCCGCGGCCGCACAGCGACAGAACGCCGCCCCGAAATCGGCTGCCGCGCCGCCGTCGCTCGACATGAGCCTTTTCGGTCAGGGCAAGGCGACCACGGCCGACAAAACAGCGGTCGCGTCCGTCCCGTCGCCCGCACCGCCGGCGTCGTCCTCAGGCAGAGGCAAGGCGACGGCGAGCCTGCTGCTGTTGATCGACGCCTCCGGCAGCATGCAGGGCAAACGCCTCGTCGAGGCCAAGCGTGCGGCGCGCGACGCCATCAAGCGGGCGGCGAGCGTCGCCGGCACGGAATTTTCCGTCGCGAGCTTCTCGGGTGCCTGTTCGAGCCCGCAGATTTCGGTTCTTCCGTTCACGAAGGATGCGCGGGCGGCCGACCGCTTCATCCAGTCGATCACCGCCAGCGGCGGAACCCCGCTGGGACCGGCGGTCTCTCACGTCAACCGCTTCATGGACGCCAGCAGGTCGAAGGACTCGAAGACGCAGATCATCATCCTGCTCGCGGATGGAGCGGATAGCTGCAACGACGTCGGCGACCAGGTTGCCCGGCTGAAGCGCGAAGGCATCCTGTTCCGTCATGAGACGATCGGCCTGGAAACGGACGCCACGACGTCCGAGCAGCTTCGGCAGGTCGCCACCGCCTCGGGCGGCAACTATCACCATGCCGACAGTGCGGACAAGCTGGCCCAGTCTTTCAAGGCCGCGACCGAAAACAGCCGGCTTCTCGACATGCTCGGCGGCTTCGGAAAGACGGATACGAACCGCTCCGGCACATCGGGCCAGGGCAGTGTGAACTGGGATATTCTGAGCGGAACGTCGCAATGAGCTTTCAGAAAACCATCGCGCCGGTGCTGTTCGGCGCCGTTCTGCTGGGCCTGTCCGCCGCGGGTCCGGCCCGCGCGCAGCTCCCGCCCGAGGTCGAGGCCGACCGCCTGCTTCTGATCGCGCGGGACAGCATGGAGGCGCAGGAATGGGGCAAGGCCCGCGATGCGTTCGAGGGCATCCTGGCGCTCGGCATCGCCGTGCCGCCGGACTTTCACTATCACTATGCCCGCGCCCTCAGCCAGAGCGGCAGGCCCGTTCAGGCGAAGGAGGAACTCACCCTCTATCTCGGCAAGGCCGATCGCGGCAGCGAGACCTATCGCGACGCTCTCGCCTTGTTCAACACGGTCGATGCAGCGGCCAGGCGTATGGAGGAGACCGAACGGAAGGAGGCGGCTGCCGCGGCAAGGAAGACCGAAGACGCGCGCAAGACCACGGCCCGGATCGCCGAAGCCGAGGCTGGCGACGTCGATGCGCAGGAGGTCGTCGGCACCTGGTACATGTACGGCACCAACGGCGTGAAGCGTGACTATGCGCAGGCCCGCAAGTGGCTTGAACGTGCCGCGGCCCAGGAACAGGCCATGGCGCTCGCCGGACTTGCTTTCCTGTATGTGAACGGCTGGGGTGTGCCGAAGGATTTCGTCAAGGCACATGGCTACTATATCCGTGCAGCGCGCAAGAATAACGTCCATGCGCTGCATGGCCTCGGTGTCATGTACGCGAACGGTCACGGTGTCCGGAAGGATCCGGCGGTGGCGGCGCAATGGTATCGCAAGGGCGCGGAAGCCGGATCGGCGGAATCCATGAACAATCTGGCCGGCTTGTACATGAAGGGTGAAGGCGTGCCCCTGAACCGGGATGTGGCCTACGAACTTTACCTGAAAGCCGGCAAGCTGGGCCATAAAGGCGCGCGGAAGAATATCGAGACCTTATTCGGCGGCTTCCACAGCTGGAATTGAGACACAACGTGGTGTTCGGCCGGATGGGCTCATCCGGTCGAGAGGCAAACCGCGTCCTCCTTTAGACCGGGTGTCGCGGCAACCCGCTTGTCCGTGGCGTCGGCAGGCACCCGCCGGCGAACACGGGCTTGCACGCACCCGCCCCCGGGTCTCCCCGGGCGCTTGAGCGGCCGGGGAGAAGTCCGGATCAGTCCGACAGGCGCGCCTCCGAAGTCCGTGCCTGTGGACGCCGCCAGCCGGTCCCGGCCGCGCGCTTTTACTGCAGCGAGCCGTTGCCGTTCTTGTCGGCGGCTTTGAAGTCGGCGTTGGCCTGGTTCATGAATTCCTGCTTGGAAATCTTGCCGTCGCCGTTGGTGTCGACCTTCTTGAACATCTCGGGCGACATCACGTTCTTCGTCTCTTTCGGCGAGAGCGAACCGTTCTTGTTGGTGTCCAGTTCGCCGAAGGCGGCCGACATGAAGTCGCCGAACTCGGTTTTGGAAACCGAGCCGTCGCCGTTCTTGTCGACGGCGGCTTTCTCCTCGGTGGTCATGGGGGCGGTGGCGGCCGGCGGGGCCGCAGGCGCCATCTGCGCATAGGCCGTGGCGGAGAAGCCGCAGACGGCGAAGCCGCAGGCGAGGAGGGTGGAAAGGGTCGTGCGTGCCATGTCTTGTTCCCCCGCCCGGATCAGTTGCAGGCGAGCTGGTGGCCGACGAAGCCGCCGCCCGCAACGCCGAGGCCTGCGGCGACGACCTTGCCGGTGCCGCCGCCGAACGCGCTACCGATGAGGCCGCCCGCGACCGCGCCCGTCATCGTGCCGGCGAGGCAGCCGAACTCGCTCTTCTGAGCGCTGGAGGAGGAGGACTGGCAGCCGGCGACCAGCACCGCCATCGCGACCGCTGCCGTGATTCCCTTGTATTTCATGGAAAATCTCCCTGTCGGATCCGCCCGGGCGAATCCTGCAACCGCGATTTTGCGACTGCACGGGGCGTTCGTCCATCACCGATCGGCCATGGCACCGCCGCCATTTCGACAAGATGCCGCTCAAGCGGTGCGTGCAGGCGGGCGGGCGATGCGGGTTGCGGTTGCGCCGATAATGCGGTGCAGCATAATCCGGCGGTTAATCGGGCTTGCATATGCTGCATAGCAGCGATGACGAGCTATCATTACACCTTTGTAATGAGATGCCGTAGGGTGTCTTTGGAAACGTCGAGATGGGCTCCAAATGAAAACCATTCAGAGGAGCATGTCATGTTCAAGCCGATCGCAAGCAAAATCAGCAGCGCACTGAAGCGTATGCGCGACTACGACCCGGAACTCGAGTATCTGAACGACGCCCAGGACATCTACGACCTCGAGCGCCGTCACATGGATATCGACCGCGGTCGCTTCCGTCGCCGCTATCCTTACTATCTGTAAGAAGCGTCTGCTTTCTCAAGACGCTTCCTGCGGGTTTCCCGCCGAGTGACGCGGCTGCACAGCCTCAAACCATTGTGCAGTGCGCTGGTCCTCCGGCGGGTGCCCGTGACCCGTCGACTTCGTTCCGGGCGAACGAGCGGCAGTGGCCGGCGGCAATCCGCTGCGTCCGCCGCCTTGCCCGGGACAGCCGCCTCTCTGCGGATCGCCACCCGTCCCCGCCCGTGACCCGAGGCGGGGATAATTTTGTCCCGGGTGTCGAAACGGGCTGGGGACAAGCAAGACAGCCGCTTGCACTCCCCCGCGACCTATGGCACAAGGCCGGCGCACCAGAAACGGCGGTCGCGCACGACGCGGTCGGGTTTCAGAAGGTGAAGAACGCTGCGGTAGCTCAGTGGTAGAGCACTCCCTTGGTAAGGGAGAGGTCGAGAGTTCAATCCTCTCTCGCAGCACCATTCAAAAGACTTCCCCACCCAGAACAAAGTTGTCCGCATCGCCAATACATGGCGATGGTCGCGCTGGGTCGGCGTGTTGGCCCGATTTGCCGCGCTGGGGCGTCGGCACGGTGTGTTGCCGCGCCCGTGCTGCGACGCTTTACACGGCCAGCGAATATTCCTTGACGTCTTCCCGGTTCACTTGTCTCCTGACGTCCGCCCAATATTTGGGTGGAAGGGTTGAGGGTCTCCAATATGAAAATCGGGCTGATAACCGGCGCCATCGGCGCCCTGGCGTTGTCTTGCGTCGCGGCGCAGGCTGAAGATTTGACGTTCACGTTGAAGAACGGAACAAATTCTGTTCTGACAAACTTCTACACGTCACCTGTCGGTGTGGGTGATTGGGAAGACGACGTGTTCGGAAACCAGGTCCTCAATCCCGGCGAGAGCATGAGAATCACGATCGCGGATGGCCGCGACGTCTGCAAATACGATATGCGGTTCGAGTTCGAGGACGGCTCCGATCTCGATACGACCGAAGACGTTCAGGACCTCTGCTCGATCGGCACCTATACCATTCACGAGTGAGGATGAGCGGGCCGTCCCTTCCGAAGGGGCGGCCCGTCGTCGGCGCGGGCCTCGCCGGTCGGTGAGCGGGAGGGGTTTCCCGAGCGGCTGCTGCGGCGCGGTCCCCGCCTTTTCTCACGAAGGCGCTTTGCAGCCTTCGGGCCGATGCTGGGCGACCGGCCCCGGAGCGGTTTCTCCTCGATCAGATGTTCCATCTGATCGGAAAGCGCTCTAAAGCTGCGGCAATTCCGGCTTTCAGGGACGGGGCGGCGCAGCCCCGGTCGTCGACCATGAAGGATGAAGACGAGCCTTCGGGCGATGCGGCTCCGCCTGACCGCGGCGATCGCGAGGACGGCAGGCACCGCGAGGATGACCGTCAGCGGCGCGACGAGCGGCTCGCGGAAGCGCTTCGCGCCAACCTGCGCCGCCGCAAGGAGCAGGGCCGGCCCCGGCCGGCGGCGTCGCGCACCCTGCTGGACGGCGGCTTCGAGGACTGAGACGCCGCCGCTCCGCCGGTGCGGCCGATGGCGCCGGTCCGGGGGCAGGTTGAGCATATTCGCGCGGTTCCGCCGATCCGGCCCGGTGCGGTTCCGCCACGGCCGGGCATCGATCCAGGAGACAGAATGACCACCTTGCGCGTCCGCGTCACCGCCCCGGAGGCGACGGCCATCCGCCTGTTCCGCCTCGCCGACAAGGCCTTCGAGGACGAGGGGCTGCCCGTTACCCTGTTCGAGACCGTCGACAGCGGCCCGTGGACCGTGGAAGTCCTGTTCTTCGAGGAAGACGAGGAGACCGCGGTCGCGCGCCTCGCCGACGCGCTCGGCGGGGAGGGCGAGGGCCTTGCGATCTCCGTCGAGCCGGTGGGCGAGCACAACTGGGTCGAGGAGAGCCTGAAGGGCCTCGCCCCGGTGTCGGTCGGCCGCTTCGTCGTTCATGGCGCCCACGACCGCGGCCACGCTGCCGGAACGGTGCCGATCGAGATCGACGCCGGGCTCGCCTTCGGCACCGGCCATCACGAGACCACCGTCGGCTGCCTGGCCGCCATCGAGGCCCGGCTGAAGCGCGGTCCGGTGCGCCGGCCGCTCGATCTCGGCACCGGCACCGGCGTGCTGGCGATCGCCATCGCCAAGCTCTGTCCGGCCCGCGTCGTCGCCACCGACATCGATCCCGTCGCCGTGAAGATCACCGTCGAGAACGCCCGCCTCAACGGGGTCGGCCCGCGCATCGTCGCCTTCCGGGCGACCGGCATGTCGGACCCGCGCCTGGCGAAGGGGGGCTTCGATTTCGTCGTCGCCAACATCCTCGCCCGCCCGCTCGTCCGGCTCGCGCCGGCGATCGTCCGGGCGCTCGCGCCGAAGGCGACGGTGGTGCTGTCGGGCCTCCGGCTCGATGACGGACCGAGGATCGTCTCGGCCTATTGCGCGCAGGGTCTGAAGCTCGTGCACCGCGATCCGCGCGGCCGCTGGCTGACGCTGACCTTCGTGCGCTGAGCACGGCCGTGGCGCGCGCCTGAAGCGCGCAGAGGCGGTCTTGAGGCGCGCATTCGCGGGGGCCGGACCGCGCATCGACCGCGCACATCGCTTATCGTGAAAATGAAGCCGACCGGTCCCTCTCGGACCGGCAAGTCGCACATCGTGAAAACGAAACCGCCCGGTCCTTTCGGACCGGGCGGCGAAACGCTTATTGCTGATTCTCGGGCACGAGGAACTTCGGC
>JAEZMP010000301.1 GCA_023442215.1 Pseudomonadota bacterium | reverse complement strand
GTGCGCGACAATCCCGATATCAATGCGCGCGTCGCCGAGGCGACGGCGCTCGGGCGCGCCGGCGTACCCGAAGATGTCGGCTCGATGATTGCGTCCCTGCTTTCGGAAGACAATCGCTGGGTCAATGCGCAGCGCATCGAGGTATCGGGCGGCATGCTCATCTAGAACGCGCTCGTGGACGTCGCTGCGCGTTCAAAGGCTTGAGCATGCCTGCCGCTTCGATCGGTTCGGCCACGGCGGACTGTCCGTGACCGGAAGCCGGCGGCGAAGAGCCGCCGGCCCGCGTCTGTGAGCAAGCCGTCTGAAATCAGGCGATCTGCTTCTCGGCGGCGGCCGGAACCTCCACCACACTCGTCCAGCCGTGGGTGTCGGTCTCGCGGCCATACTGGATGCCGGTGATGTGGTCATACAGCCGCTGGGTCAGCGCGCCGGTCCCGCCGTTGCCGATGAAGACCTTGTCGTCCTTGTAGCCGAGCTCGCCGACCGGCGACACGACGGCCGCGGTTCCCGTGCCCCACATCTCGCGCAGCGTGCCGTCATGGCCGGCCTGCATCACCTCGTCGATGGTGATGCGGCGTTCGGAGACCGTGTAGCCCCAGTCGTTCAGGAGCGTCATGACGGAGTTGCGCGTGACTCCGTCGAGGATCGTGCCCCCGAGCGGCGGCGTGACGACCTCGTCCCCGATCAGCATCCAGATGTTCATGGTGCCGACTTCGTCGATATATTTCCGCTCGACGCCGTCGAGCCAGAGAACCTGGGTGTAGCCCTTGTCCTCGGCTTCCTGCTGGCCGGAAAGCGAGGCGGCATAGTTCGCCGCCGTCTTCGCCTCGCCGAGGCCGCCCTTCACCGCGCGGACGTACTTGTCCGACGCGAGGATGCGGACCGGCTTGACGCCTTCCTTGTAGTAGGCGCCGACGGGCGAGCAGATGACGAAGTAGATATAGTTGGTCGCCGGATGCACGCCGAGCGCGACGTCGGTGGCGATGATCGTCGGCCGGACATAGAGCGACGTACCCGGCGCGGACGGCACCCATTCATTGTCGACGGCGACGATCGCCTCGAACGAGCGGCGCACGAGATCGGCGTCGAGCGTGGGGATGCAGAGGGCGGCGCACGACTTGTTCAGCCGCTCGGCGTGGCGCTTCGCGCGGAAAAGGCGAATCTTGCCGTCGGCGCCACGGAAGGCCTTCAGGCCGTCGAAGATCGCCTGGCCGTAATGCAGCACCGAGGTCGCCGGATCGAGGCTGAGCTTCCCGTAGGGCACCACGCGGGGGTCATGCCAACCCTTGTCCGCATTGTAGTTCATGATGAACATGTGGTCGGTGAAGACCTTGCCGAACGAAAGTGCATTGTCGGCCGGCCGCGCATGCGGCGTCTCGGTCCGAGTGATGCTGATCGGGGTCTTGAGCGGGTCACTCATAATCTACACTCGTAATCCTAGCGGTTGAGCGTTTTTATCAGTGTCATCTTGTTTGCATGAGCAATGCGAGAGCATGAATTATTGCAGATGCACAATATTGGCACTTCACGTCGGTTCGGCAGAAAGGACGTGCGGTGCGGAGGCAAGCATTGGCGAGGCCAGCACACCGCAGATCCATTTGATGCTGTCGTTCGGCTATCGGGCGATTGAAGCCAGATGTCAACGGCGGAAACGTGGCGTCTTCCGCGATCGTGGCGGAGAGGGCCGGAACCGACCACGCCGGACGGGCACGCGGCGCTCCATCCGGCCGAGGTTGGGGCAGGGGGCGCAAGAAAACGGGCCCCGCGCCCGGAGGCGCGAAGCCCGCGTGGTCGGCGCATCGAACTGGCGCCGCGATCAGCCCGCGATGTGGGCGAGGATCAGTTCGTTCACCCGGTTCGCCTTCTCCATCTGCACCATGTGGCCGGCACCTTCGATCACCTTCGCCTTCGCGGCCGGCCCGAGAGTACCCGCATGGGCCGCGGGGATGATGCGGTCGCCGGCGCCCCAGATCACCAGCGTCGACGGCCCGTCCTTCAGGCTGGCCGACAGCACCTCGGCCTGCCGCCCATTCGGAAAGACGCTGCCGGAGATGGCGGCAAGCGCGGCTTCGACGCCGTCGAGGCGCTTGTATTTCAGCACGTCGTCGACGAGCTGGCGGCTGACGAGGCCCGGGTCCTCGAACAGCCGCTCCAGCAGCGGCTTCAGGTCGCGCCGCGAGTTCGCCGCAGCGAACCCGGCGACATAGTCGCCATCGATCTCCTCGCCGAGCCCGGCCGAACCGATCAGCGTCAGCGAGCGGACACGGTCGGGGTGGTCGATCGCGGTGCGGATCGCGATGGCGCCGCCCATGGAGTGGCCGACGAGATGGGCGTTCGCGATGCCCACCGCATCCATGAAGCCGACGAGTGCCTGGGACAGGCCGCCGAGGTCCGGAGTCTTCACCGCCTTGTCCGACTGGCCGTGGCCGGGCAGGTCGAGCGCATAGACGGTAGCCTTTCCGGCGAGCGCGTCGATGTTGAACAGCCAGTTGTCCAGATCGCCGCCGAAGCCGTGGATCAGGATGACGGTCTCCGCGCCGTCGCCCTTTCGCGCATAGCGGATGCGTCCGGCGGGCGTTTCCGCGAACTCGTAGCGCGGGCCGGCTTCCTCCCCGCCGTCCTCGTCCTCGGCGGGGGTGACGTAGCCGGCGACGAAGGCATCGATCTCGTCGTCCGGCACATCCTCGTCGGCGACGACGCCGAGCAGCGCCTTCACGGGATAGACCGTGTTCGGCTCGCCGAGGATGCGGCGCAACTGCCCCGCGTCCCCGGCCTCCACCACGCCCGCGATCTTGTCCGTTTCCACCTCGACGATCTCGTCGCCGACGGCGATCCGTGCCCCCGGCTTCTTCAGCCAGCCGGTGACCTTGCCTTCCGACATCGACAGGCCCCACTTCGGCATGACGATGGGCTTGATACGCTCGTTCATGGTCTGCTTCCGATCAGGCGTGTTCGCGCACGACCGTCTTCGCCACTGCAGCGGCGATGATGTCGGCCGAGGGGATGTAGAGATCTTCGAGAGCCGGGGAGAACGGCACCGGCGTGTGGGGCGCCGTCACCATCTGCGGCGCGGCCTTGAGGGCCGAGAACGCCTGCTGCGCCACGGTCGCGGCCACGTCGCAGGCGATCGAACACCGCGGGTTGGCCTCGTCCACGACGACGAGCCGGCCGGTCGCCTCCACGCTCTCGATCACGGTGTCCCAGTCGATGGGCGACAGCGTCCGCAGGTCGATCACCTCGGCCTCGATGCGCTTCTCCTTGGCGAGCTTCTCGGCCGCGTCGAGCGCGCGATGCACCATCAGTCCGTAGGCGACGATGGTCATGTCCTCGCCCTCGCGCACCACGTTCGCCTCGCCGAACGGAATGGCGTAGGACTCGGCCGGCACGTCGGTCTCGTGGCCGTAGAGGTTCTTGTGCTCGCAGAAGATCACGGGGTCGTCGTCGCGGATCGACTGGATCAGCAGCCCCTTGGCGTCGTAGGCGTTGGAGGGGCAGACGACCTTCAGCCCGGGAACGTGGGTGAACATCGGCGTCAGCATCTGCGAATGCTGCGCGGCGGCCCTGAAGCCGGCGCCGACCATGGCGCGGATCACCACCGGGGTGCGGGCCTTGCCGCCGAACATGTAGCGGAACTTCGCCGCCTGGTTCAGGATCTGGTCGAAGCAGACACCCATGAAGTCGAGGAACATCAGCTCGGCTACCGGGCGCATGCCGCAGGCGGCCGCGCCGATGGCCGCGCCGATATAGGCCGATTCAGACAGCGGCGTATCGAGCAGGCGGCCGGGATGCTTGGCGTTGAGCCCCTTGGTCACGCCGAGCACGCCGCCCCAGGCATCGGTCTCGCCGGGAGCGCCGGCACCGCCGACGATGTCCTCGCCCATGAGGATCACGGTCGGGTCGCGGCGCATTTCGAGGTCGAGCGCCTCGTTGATCGCCAGCTTGTAGCTGAGCTTGCGGGCCATGATGGTTTCCTCCGGTTCTTATGTTCTGGCGGCGTCAGTAGGCGACGTAGACGTCGGTGGTGAGTTCGCGCGGCGTCGGCAGGCTGGCGCCCTTGGCGCTTTCCACCGCATCGTCGATCAGTTGCGCGACCTCCCGGTCGATCAGCGTCAGATCGGCATCGGACAGCACGCCCGCGGACGACACGCGCTCCGCGAACAGTTTCAGGCAGTCGCGGCTGGCGCGGTTGGCGTCGTTCTCGCCCTTCGCCTTGTAGGTCTGGGCATCGCCCTCGAAATGGCCGAAGAAGCGCACCGTCTTGCATTCGAGCAGGGCCGGGCCGCCGCCCTCGCGCGCGCGCCGGATCATTTCGCCCGCCGCCTCGTGCACCGCGAAGAAGTCGGTGCCGTCGACGGTCACGCCCGGCAGGCCGAAGCCGGTCGCCCGGTCGACATAGGAATCCACGGCCGTCGCATATTCGACGGAGGTCGATTCCGCGTAGCCGTTGTTCTCCACCACGAAGATCACCGGCAGGTTCCAGATCGCGGCGAGGTTCATGCTTTCGAGCACGGTGCCCTGGTTGGCGGCGCCGTCGCCGAAGAAGGTGATGCCGACGCCACCGTCGCCGCGGAACTTCGCCGCAAGGCCCGCGCCGCAGATCAGCGGCGCACCGGCGCCGAGAATGCCGTTCGCCCCCATCATGCCCTTGGAGAGATCGGCGATGTGCATCGAGCCACCCTTGCCGCGGCAGGAGCCGTTCGACTTGCCGTAGATCTCGGCCATCATCTCGTGGACATCGACGCCCTTGGCGATGCAATGGCCATGACCGCGGTGGGTGGAGGCGATGCGGTCGACATCGTTGAGATGCATCATGATGCCGGTCGCGCACGCCTCCTCGCCGGCATAGAGGTGCACGAACCCGGGAATGTCGCCGCGGGCGAATTCCACATGCAGGCGTTCCTCGAACTCGCGGATGGTCCGCATGGTGCGATAGGCCTGCGCCAGTTCCGCCTGGGAAAGCGGGAAGGGATTGTTGGTCATCGTTTCCTCCTTGTTATTTTGATGGGATTTTTAAGATTGCTCGCCAGCGCCGTTCCCGCCCGGGTCAGCAAGCCGCCTCCACCGGGTGACCGGTGCGCATCAGTCCGCGCGCCGCGGCGAACCGCATCACCGACGGCACGTCGACGGTGCGGAACGCGTTGTCGTGGAGAACGACGGAAACGGTCTGGTGGGCGTCGAAGAACAGTTCGCGCTCGCCGTCGAGTGCGATGGCGCCGGCCGGCAGGCTCGGGGCGAACGGAACGCCCGCCGGCATCCGCCGCCAGTCCTCGATGCCGATCGGCTCGATCAGGCCGGGCGCGATCGGCGCCCGCACTTCCATCGGAGCGAGGCCGGCCGGGCACAGCCGCACCATCATGCCGCCCGGTTCGGTCCGGCCGATGGGTTCGATCAGTCCGGCGATGGAGGCCATCCCGATCACCTCCGGGTCGGCGAAGGTGACGAACAGCTCGCGGAACGTCGCCGTGCGCCACAGCGCGCGCGCACCCACCCAGCGGTCGGTGACGAACGCGACGTCCACCAGCGCCACCTCGGGCGGCGCGCCGTCGGCCCGGACCTCGATGAGCTTGTTGGCCATGAAGGCGACGGCCTTCGGCACCCGTCCCGAAACGGCGAGACCGGTCGCCAGCCCCGTGATCGTCGGTTCGCGGTGTTCGGGAAACGCGTTGTTGGTTCCGGTCGAAATGCCGGCTACGGGCACGTCGCCGCATTCCGCCACGACGGCGCGATGGGTGCCGTCGCCGCCGAGCACGATGATCGCCGCGACACCCGATGCCGCCATCATGCGCGCGGCGCGTCGCGTGTCCTCAACGGTGCCGGTGGGCTTCATGTCGAGGAACGAGACACGCGGAAAGCGGCCTTCGCCCAGTTGCGCGGAGCGCTCGAGCCCACGCACGACGTGACCGCGGATGCCGCCGGCATCCGGCATCATCACCACATGCTCGATGCCGGTCGCGCAGAGCGCCGCCAGAGCCCTGAGCACGATATTGGCCCGGTCGGCGAGTTGCAGGCTCGATGCGTTGGCGACGACGCGGCGGATATCGCGTGCTGAAACCGGATTGGCGATGATGCCCACCAGCGGCGACATCGGCTTCCTCCTTCGTTGTTCTTGTTGCCAAGGAAGGAGAGCAAGCGCGATGCCAGATGGGCGATATTCCTAAGTCATTGTTTCAGAAACGGAAAGACGACGAGTCACGGCCGGTGGCCTGCAACCGCGGCGCCGCACCTGTGGCGCTCCGTGCAACAGGTGTGGCAAGGCCGCGCCGCACTTCCGTCAGTTGCGCCTGTTCGGCGGCACGATGCCGAAGCGGCGCATCTGGCGGTGAATCG
>JAEZMP010000281.1 GCA_023442215.1 Pseudomonadota bacterium | reverse complement strand
TGCGACCCCCCCCCGGCGCGGGGCCGCCGGGGGCGGGGGGCGGACCTGCTCCGGCCATCCCCGACACTGCAAGTCAGAGGTTGCAATCCCGCGGCTCCACCGGTCTAAATCGTCTCGGAGCGCGCTGCGGTCCGCACGGCACGCGCGCCCTTCGCCGACCCGGCCGGGCGCGATGCCGTTCGCCCTTAAAACCAAGAAGAACCGCCTTCCGGACTATCCGCTCCGAAGGACTTCCGCCTTCAAGGACTTCTGCCTCCAAGGACTTCCACCTCCCGGAATAACGCCTCCAAGAGGCGACCAACACGAGGAAACTCCCAGATGGAACGTCGCAAATTCCTCACGACGGCCGGCCTCGCCGGCGTCGCCGCCTCCGCAACCGTGGCGATGCCCGCCGTCGTTCGTGCCCAGCCGCAGACGAAGTGGCGCCTGACCTCCAGCTTCCCGAAATCGCTCGACACCATCTACGGCGGCGCCGAAGTGCTGGCGAATTCCGTGCGCGAGGCCACCGACGGCCAGTTCGACATTCAGGTGTTCGCCGCCGGCGAGATCGTGCCCGGCCTGCAGGCGCTCGACGCGGTGTCGAACAACACCGTCGAGATGTGCCACACCTGCTCGTACTATTATGTCGGCAAGGATCCGACCTTCGCCATAGCCACGTCGATCCCGTTCGGCCTCAATGCCCGCCAGCAGAATTCCTGGCTGCTGGAAGGCGGCGGCAACCAGATCCTCGACGAATTCTTCGCCACCTTCAACGTGAAGGGCCTGGTGGCCGGCAACACCGGCGCGCAGATGGGCGGCTGGTTCCGCAAGGAGGTGAAGTCGCCGGAGGACTTCAAGGGCCTCAAGATGCGCATCGCCGGCTTCGCGGGCCGCGTCATGGCCAAGCTCGGCGCCGTGCCGCAGCAGATCGCCGGCGGCGACATCTATCCCGCGCTCGAGCGCGGGACCATCGACGCGGCCGAGTGGGTCGGCCCCTATGACGACGAGAAGCTCGGCTTCTACCGCGTGGCGCCGTACTACTACTATCCCGGCTGGTGGGAAGGCGGCCCCTCGATCCACGCCTTCGTCAACAAGGCGAAGTGGGAAGAACTGCCGAAGCACTATCAGGCGGCGCTTCGCGCCGGCGCGGCGCTGGCCAACGAGACCATGCTCGCCAAGTACGACGCGCTGAACCCCGGCGCGCTCAAGAAGCTCTATG
Organism: Pseudomonadota bacterium; assembly: GCA_023442215.1. Classification (GTDB taxonomy): domain Bacteria; phylum Pseudomonadota; class Alphaproteobacteria; order Rhizobiales; family Segnochrobactraceae; genus Pseudoxanthobacter. Next base: position 5,199 of record JAEZMP010000281.1, on the reverse strand, counting down.
GCCTCGGTACCAAGGTGCTGCCCTATTCCGCCGAAATCCTCGAGGCCTCGTTCAAGGCGGCCGAGGAGGTCTACACGGAAGTCTGCGCCGAGAACGCAAACTTCAAGAAGGTCTACGACCAGTGGAAGCCGTTCCGGTCCCAGGAGGCGTTCTGGTTCCAGTATCCGGACGGCACCTTCGACCGCTTCCAGGCCTATCTGCAGCAGAAGAAGATGATCTGAAGCGCGACCGCGCCCGCCCGCCGGCCCGGCAGCCCCGGAGCCGGCGGGACTTTTCGGGCCCGCCGCGCCGGCGGGATTTTCGGGGCCGCCGCGCCGGCGGGACTTTTCGGGCTACGCCGCGCCGGTGGGACTTGCACCGGCCGCCCGATCGCGCCAAAGCAGGACCGCGCCACCGGACCGCCTTCCCGACCGGACGAGAATGCCGGCCGGGGAGACCGGGCCACACTCCGGGCGGGCGCGGTCTCGCGAAGCCGGAGGCGGGTTGCGCCCTTCATGATCCGTGTCGAACACGTCTCCCACAGCTTCGGCGACCGCACCGTGCTCGATGGCGTCGACCTCTCGCTCGGCGAACGCCGCATCGCGGTGGTGGGGTCGAACGGCTCCGGCAAGAGCACGTTCGCGCGCCTGCTGAACGGCCTGGTGCTGCCCGCGCGCGGCCGGGTGCTGGTGGACGGCCTCGATACCCGCGCCGACGGCAAGGCGGTGCGCCGCAAGGTCGGCTTCGTGTTCCAGAACCCCGACAACCAGATCGTGTTTCCCGTGGTGGAGGAGGACCTCGCCTTCGGGCTGAAGAACCGCGGGCTTTCCAGGCCGGAGATCGCCGCGCGGGTGGACGCGGCACTCGACCGGTGGAACCTGACGGCGCTGCGCCAGCAGCCCGCGCACCTGCTCTCCGGCGGCGAGAAGCAGTTGCTGGCGATTTCCGGCGTGCTCGTGATGGAGCCCGACTATCTCGTGCTCGACGAGCCGACGACGCTGCTCGACCTGCGCAACAAGCGGCGCATCGCCGAGGCCATCGCCTCGCTGCCGCAGCCGGTCGTCGTCGTCACCCACGATCTCGACCTCGTCGCCGGCTTCGACCGGGTGGTGGTGATCGAAGGCGGCCGGGTGGCGGTCGACGACGCCCCCTCGCCCGCGCTCGCCCGCTATGTCGGGATGATGTCGTGACCGGAGGCACGTCCCGGCCGGAGGGCTCCCCGATCCACCGCCTGCCGGCCGGCGTGAAGCTCGCGGTGCTCGCCGGAGCCGGCACCCTGGCCTTTCTCGCCGCCGACTGGCGGTGGCTCGCCACGGGCCTCGCGGCGGTCTGCGCGCTCTATTTCGTCGCCGGTCTCGGCGTGCGCGGGCTCCTTGCCGAAATGCGGCGGTTCGTCTGGATCGCCGTGGTGCTGCTCGCGGCGCAGGCCGCGCTCGGCCAGTGGATGACCGGCCTCGAGGTGGCGCTGCGGCTCTACGCGCTGGTGCTGCTCGCCGCGCTCGTCACCCTGACGACGCGGACGTCCGCCATCATCGCCACGCTGGAACGGCTGCTCGCGCCGCTCGACCGCGTGGGGCTCTCCTCGGCGCGCGTGGCGCTCGCCGTCTCGCTGGCGTTCCGCTTCATCCCGCTCATCGCGGAGATCACGCGCGAGGTGCGGGAGGCCCAGCGCGCGCGGGGCCTCGAACGCAGCCTCGTCGCGGTCGCGCTGCCGGTGATTGTCCGCGCGCTGAAAATGGCCGATGACATTGCCGATGCCATCGACGCGCGCGGCTTCGATCCGGCGCCGAGGCGCCGGCCGCGATCCGACAGGAGCCGACCTTGACCACCCGGGATATCGTCCTCATCGCACTGTTCGCCGCCATCACGGCGGCGCTGGCGCTGTTTCCGCCGATCACCATGCCGCTGGCGGGCGTGCCGATCACCGCGCAATCGCTCGGGCCGATGCTGGCGGGCTCGATCCTCGGCGCACGGCGGGGATGCCTCGCGCTGGTGCTGTTCCTGCTTCTGGTGGCGGCCGGACTGCCGCTGCTCGCCGGCGGTAACGGGGGACTGGCGGTGTTCTTCGGGCCGACCGCCGGCTTCCTGTTCTCCTGGCCGGTCGCGGCGTTCGCCGTGGGCGCGCTGTTTGAGACATTCTGGCGGCAGGTCGGGCCGGCGCTCGGCTTCGTCTTCAACGTCGCCGGCGGCATCGGCGTGGTCTACCTGATCGGGGTGCCGTGGGTCGCGCTTGCCGCGAAGATCCCGCTCTGGACCGCCATCGCCGGGTCGGCGGTGTTCGTGCCGGGCGACATCGTCAAGGCGGTGGTGGCGACCGCGGTGGCGGTGACGGTGAAGCGCGCCTATCCGATGATCCGCGCGCGGGCCTGACCGCCCGCGCAATCGCGCCTGGCCGGACGCCCAGAGCATGTCCTTGTTGATCTGATGATTCCATCAGATCGGAAAGCGCTCTAAGAGGCGAGAAAGCCGCCGTCCACGGCCAGATCGTGCCCGAAGACGAACGAGGCGGCCTCCGAGGCGAGCCACACCACGGCCTCGGCGGCATCCTCCGGCCGACCGACCCGGCGCGCCGGCAGCGAGGCGGCGATCCGCTCCACCGGCAGGCCGAGATTGGCGGCCGCCGTCTGCATCAGCGGCGTGTCGACCCGGCCGGGCGAGATCGCATTGATGCGGATGCCGGCGGGACCGTATTCCAGCGCCGCGGTGCGCGTCATCGACAGCACCGCCGCCTTGGAGGCCGAATAGAGCGCAAGCCCGCCGTTCGGGTTGCGCGAGCCGGACACAGAGGCGTTGTTGATGATGACGCCGCCGCCGAGATCGCGCATCGCGGCGATCTCGGCCTTCATCGCCAGAAACACCGCGCGGACGTTCAGGCCGAACACCGCCTCGAACACCGCGTCCGGCTGCTCGGCGAGCGGCGCGGCGGCTTCCTGGATGCCGGCATTGTTGAAGGCGATGTCGAGGCGACCGAAGGCGGCGCGGGCGCGCTCCACCATCTTCGCCGCCGCGTCGGGAACGGACAGGTCGGCGGCGACGAACGCGGCATGGGCGCCGAGCGCGGCGCAGGCGGCGGCGACCTCCTCGCCGCGCGGCCGGTCGCGGCCCGCGACCACCACCGAGGCGCCACGCCGCGCGAACGCCAGCGCCGCCGCCCGGCCGATGCCCGAACTGCCGCCGCTGACGAGCACCACCCTGCCTTCGAACTCGTGCGTGGCGCCCGGCCCCGCCGCTGCCGCGCCGGTCTCGTCTCCCGTCATCGTCTCCCTCGCCTGTCGCAAAACGCTGTCATGCCGAAGATAGCGTTGATCACCATGGCAGAATCGGCCGGGCGTTGGGACCAAATTCCGCCCGTGGCCGGATCGCGGGGTGAAGCGGTGCCGGCCAAGGTTGTGGGAACCCGCGGCTGCGCGCAGGAAATCCCGGCGCGGGGCCGGCCGTTCCGCTATCCTGCCGCGGCCGCTTGCGGCGGCGTGGGGCGGTGCCGACGGACCGCTTCCGCCGGACGCAAGCCGCTCCTGTCGAGCTGCCGAAGAGGAACCAGACCGCCGACGATGACCACCGAGCCAGCCTCGCCAGTTTCAGACCAGCCCGGCGCCGCCGCGGTGCCGCCGGCAGGCGGCGCGATGCCGATGCCGTCCGTCACGCTCAGCGCCGTGGTGATCGCCGCCTCGGCGCGCGAGCCGCGCGTGCTCGCCGTCCGCCGACCGGCGATTCCGGACGCGCTGCCCTCCGGCCCGCTGGAGCGCGAGCACCGGACGCTGGAAATGGGCGTGCGCGCCTGGGTCGGGCGGCTCACCAACCAGACCCTCGGCTATGTCGAGCAGCTCTACACCTTCTCCGACCGCGACCGCACCGAGGCGGGCCGCAACGCCGTCTACGCGCTCGCCATCGCCTATCTCGCCCTCGTCCGCGAGGTGAAGCCGGCAGGAGCGGCGGACGCGGTCTGGCGGGACTGGTATGCCTTCCTGCCGCACGAGGACTGGCGCGCCGGCCGCCCGGCCGCCCTCGACCGCATCGAGCCGCGGCTGTTCGCCTGGCAGGCGGAGGCGCCGAGCCCGGCCGTGCGACAGGCGCGGCAGGAACGGCTCGGCCTGACGTTCGGCTTCGGCACCGCGCCCGCCTGGAACGAGGAGCGCGTGCTCGACCGCTATGAGCTGCTCTATGAGGCCGGGCTGGTCGCAGAAGCCTGGCACGACCGCGGCGAGGCACCGCCGCCGGCGGACGACCTCGCACCTGGCGCCGCGATGGCGCTCGACCACCGGCGGATGCTGGCCATCGCCATCGGCCGGCTGCGCGGCAAGATCAAATACCGCCCGGTGATCTTCGAGCTGATGCCGCCGAGCTTCACGCTCTCCGAGCTGCAGGGCACCGTGGAGGCGCTGTCCGGCGTGCGGCTGCACAAGCAGAATTTCCGCCGGCTGGTGGAAGCGCAGGGGCTGGTGGAGGAGACCGGCGAGACCGCCTCCAACACCGGCGGACGCCCCGCGCGGCTGGTGCGGTTCCGCCGCGAAGTTGTGCTGGAGCGGCTGACCCCGGGCGTGCGGCTGCCGCTGTCGCGCGGATAGCCCGCGCTGCTCCCCAAAATGGGTAATCAAGGCGCGTTTCGCCCTATCGACGGCGGTTCGGACGGCCGATAAAGATTTGGTGATCTTGGGGGCGCCTTCCGGCATCCGGCGGCGCATTTTGGGGAATTCGATGTCCAGCCGGACACTTTGCAAGCCGACACGGTCGGTCGCGGCGCTGCTCGCCGCACTCATGGTCGCCCTTTTCGCAGCCGGCCCGGTCTCGGGCCTTTCCGCCACGGTGGCACTGGCGGCAACGCCCGCCCCGGCCGAAGCGCCGGCAGCAACGCCGGCGGCGGCACCGCCGGTTGCGCAGGCAGCCCCGGCCGCAGCGCCCGCCCCCGCAGCCGCCCCCAAGGATATTGAACAGAAGCTCGATGCCGACGTGCAGGCGGACGAGGCCGATCTCGTCAGCACGATGGGCGAGCTGCGCGGCAAGTTCAGGGCCGCCATGGGCGCGCTGAAGACGTTCCCGGCCGACCTCACGGCGGCCCTAGACCGCGAGGAACCCTACGGCGAGGTCGACCGGTGGGTGCTGGACGGCATTGGCATCGCGTTGATCGGCATCGTCGCCGGCCTCGTGATCGCGATCCCTCTGGAGCGCTGGGCGATCGGCAGACCGGTCAATGTCCCCGCCGGCTATCAGATCGAGACCAAT
>JAEZMP010000192.1 GCA_023442215.1 Pseudomonadota bacterium | reverse complement strand
CAATAATGCCGCGCATATAACTCTCATTAATGATCCCAGATTGTGATTTCTGGGTCTCAGCATTATCGGCAGGCGAGTTTTCCATTTATCGTGGTGCAAAGCGTGTCCGATTTGGTTAAATTCTTCTGGGTGGAAGTCTCTGTAAGTTTATTATTGGCTTTAATAAGTTGAGACTCTAGGTCTTTTAAGCCGGCATTTCGCGCAATCGTCAGGCCCGTGAGATATGAGGTATTTGCCTTGTTTACTTTTCCGGCTTTCTCGGCCTCATAGCCCTGCCTCAGCCAATGAAGTGCATCAGCGATATTGGCATTCCGGTTATTTACGATAGAATCTTCCGAGCTGCCCCCGTTTATGGCCTCTTCCGCAGCTTTCTTAAACGCTAGCCGAGCTTCATTGAATTTGCCAGCCTGCTGGAGGGCTAATCCTTTACGATTATATTCGACACTCAGATTCGCGTGCTGTCTTAAGACCGGGTCTATTGTGGATACGTCGTCTGTTATCGCCGAATGGCTGGCGAGCGCTTCAATAATCGAGAAGAGGGCTCCACCGAGAGCAATTCCCGCTGCCACCTGATTGGAATAATTCGTGGCTGGTGCGGTCTGTCTGCGAGTTCCTGTGTCGGGATCGCAGGCCCATTTGTTTTCCACCAGAAGCTTGCCAGGCCCGCAGACCCCGTCCGCAAATGCCGTGTTCAAGCCACTTGAAAGCAAAAAGGGCGCCGCCACGACTAATGCCCCTAAAGTCAAGGCCGTGGTCTGGCGGCGATGTCGAGCGCCGTTTTCCGCGAACATTTCAACCCTCGTTCTATCTGAGCCGGGGCCAAGTCCACACACCTACACGTATGTGACAAATCTAGCGATTTACGGGCTGTATTGTAAATACAGTTGTGCGGTGTGATTTGGATTGAAATTTATCCGAGACATTCCCGGTTCGGACGTGCTCTGTCCGCATCAGAATTTCAGAGGTTACGTAACCCACTCCGCCCAGTTGGCCGTAACCGCGAGGCGAACTGATCGCCTGCAGTCAGGCGGCCATCCCTTCCGTCCTTCGAGCACCGCGTGAACGGTGATGAGTTGCTTCAAGCGCGCGGTCATTGGCAGCCTGATGACGGCTTTCAGGCATTGACCGCTCGCCCGCGAACTTCATCCGCGGACTTCATCTATGCGTCGGATTTGGTCAGGCTTCGTCCACGTTGCCTTCGTGAGCAACGCCCATGTCCGCTGTTTCGAACAGAAATGCGCCGTGGCATGTCACATTCAGGTGGCTCGGCTCGTCATGGTTTTGAACGTCGATCTTCGGCGTTTCGGGAACGAGGGCGATACATGAGCGACAGCAAGCGACTGGTCTGGAACGAGGTGGCTCCGCAAGGTGCCAAAGCGCTCTATGGCATTTACCACTACATCACCACGGGAACCGATCTTCCCCATGAACTCATCCACCTCATCTTCCTGCGGGTGTCGCAGATCAATGGCTGCGCGCATTGCATCGACCTGCACACTCGCGACCTCCTGAAGACCATGCCGGTTGAGAAGGTGGTGCTGGTTCCGGTGTGGGCTGAGGTGCCGCATCTGTTCTCCGACCAGTACCGCGCGGCTCTAGCGTGGGCGGAGGAGGTGACGCTGCTCAGCGAGACGCATGCCTCGGACGAGGCCTATGCGGCCGCAAGCGCCGCGTTCGCGCCTAAGGACCTTGTGGACCTCACGCTTACCATCGCAGCGATGAACGCCTTCAATCGGCTCGGGGCGCCCTTTCGGCTCCCGGTCCAGGCAAAGGCCTGATCGGCTCGGTCCAACTGCCGGCGTCGTGCCAGACGACGCCGAATTCGCTCAGGCGCACGATCTCATCCGCGCGGCCGCAACTGCCTGCTCCGAAGGGCGACCCGAATGCCGCACCAAGGGACCACTCACAGCGTCGCAGGCCGATAACGCGGATTATGGAACGTAAAGACGGGCCGCCGAGATGGATGGGAAAGAGTCAATCGTATGGAAAATACGTCGGCGGCGCCTGGAACGCATCAAGAACGGCTATGGTGGGCCCAGCCGTTGATTCGCATTGAAGATCGAGGCGAGCGGAATGAGCGCTGCGCATCTGGAAAAATTGAACGACCGGCAGCGCGCGGCCGTCGAGCATGGCGTTGGATTGCCTGACGGCGGGATCGGCGGGCCGTTGCTGATCATCGCCGGCGCCGGGTCGGGCAAGACCAACACGATCGCCCACAGGGTCGCGCACCTGGTCGTCAACGGAGCCGATCCGCGGCGCATCCTGTTGATGACATTCTCCCGCCGCGCGGCCGCGGAGATGGCCGGCCGGGTGGAGCGCATCTGCCGGCAGGTGCTCGGCGAGAATGCCGGCGTACTGACCGATGCGCTCACCTGGGCCGGGACGTTCCACGGCATCGGAGCGCGAATCCTGCGGGAGCACGCCGGCGATCTCGGGCTCGATCCCCAGTTCACGATCCATGATCGGGAGGACTCGGCCGACCTGATGAACCTGGTGCGGCACGAGCTCGGGTTTTCCAGAACGGAGACGCGGTTCCCGGCGAAAGGGACGTGTCTCTCGATCTATTCCCGCGCGGTCAATGCCGAGGCACCGCTTCAGGACGTGCTGCGCGTCCACTTTCCGTGGTGCGCCGCCTGGGAAGTGCAGCTGCGCGAGCTGTTCGCGGGCTATGTCGAAGCCAAGCAGGCTCAGAACGTGCTCGACTACGATGACCTGCTGCTCTGCTGGGCGCAGGCTATGAGCGAGGCTTCTCTCGCCGACGAGATCGGCGGCCGTTGGGACCACGTCCTGGTCGACGAATATCAGGACACCAACCGCCTTCAGGCCTCGATCCTGATGGGGCTGAAGCCAGCCGGCCACGGCCTCACCGTTGTCGGCGACGACGCGCAGTCGATCTATTCCTTCCGGGCCGCCACCGTTCGCAACATCCTGGACTTCCCGGGTTCGTTCTCACCGGCGGCCGAGGTCATCACCCTCGATCGGAACTACCGGTCGACCAAGCCGATCCTCGCGGCCGCGAACGGCGTCATCGGGCTCGCCTGCGAGCGCTTCACCAAGGATCTCTGGACGGACCGGGATGCCGGCGATCTGCCGCGCCTTGTCACCGTCCGCGATGAGGCCGACCAGGCCAAGTTCATTGCCCGAGAAGCGCTGGCGAACCGCGAAAGCGGGATGCGGCTGAAGGAGCAGGCCGTGCTCTTCCGCACCAGCAGCCACAGCGGGCCGCTGGAAGTCGAGCTCGTCCGGAGAAACATCCCCTTCAGGAAGTTCGGCGGCCTGAAGTTTCTCGATTCCGCCCACGTCAAGGATCTGCTCGCGGCACTTCGCTTCGCAGAGAATCCGCGGGACCGGGTTGCAGGCTTTCGCCTGATGCTGCTGATCCCCGGCATCGGCGCCTCGACGGCGCAGGCCGTGCTCGACGTCATGGCCGGGAGTTCCGACCCGATCGCCGCGCTGCAGGACCACCCCTGCCCTGCCCGCGCGGCGGCAGACTGGCCCGCGTTCGTGGCGCTGCTGGCCGGCCTGCGCGCCCGGCACTCACCGTGGCCGGCTGAGATCGGCGCGGTGCGCTCCTGGTACGAGCCGCACCTCGAGCGCATGCACGAAGATTTCGAGATGCGGCGGGCAGACCTCCTGCAGCTCGAGGATATCGCGGCCGGCTATCCATCGCGGCAGCGCTTCCTCACGGAGCTGACGCTCGATCCGCCGGACGCGACGTCAGGCCAGTCCGGGGTGCCGCTGCTCGACGAGGACTACCTGATCCTGTCGACCATCCATTCCGCGAAGGGGCAGGAATGGAGATCCGTCTTCGTGCTGAACGTCGTCGATGGCTGCATCCCCTCCGACCTCGGCACCGGGACGACGGACGACATCGAGGAGGAGCGCCGGCTGCTCTACGTGGCGATGACCCGCGCGAAGGACAGCCTGAGCCTGATGGTGCCGCATAGGTTCTTCACCCACGGTCAGGCTGTCAACGGCGACCGCCACGTGCTCGCCTCCCGAACCCGTTTCATTCCTGCCGGCCTCGTGCCGCTGTTCGAGCGCCGGTCCTGGCCTATAATGACCGCGGCCGCCAACGCCGGCCAACAACAGGAGCGCCCGGTTCGCGTCGACGTCGCCAGCCGGATGCGTGGGATGTGGCGCTAGGAAGGAAAGGGGATGTGCGGTCCAGCGTCACGAACATCCGGAACGCCCGGCCCGCTGCACTCTCAGGCATTCGCCGAAGGGGAAGACATCGCCCGGCCTGGCCTTCGGAACGCGGAACGGCTGCTTGCGGATTTCGCGCCCGCACGCCCGGGCGCTCCGCCACAGAGAAATGCACGCATCGGCAAGGGGATAGCGGGCAGGATCGCGTCATGCTATCCGCCTGCACGCGCAGATGTGCAGAGATGACCGCGCCCGGAAGGAACGCTATGGACACCGAGGCGGTGCATCGCATCTGGGACGAACTGTCGGACTTCGAGGTCCCCCATTCGGCCAAGGCGGCGGCTCACCTCATGGCGGCGCTGTGCGCGGCCTCCGGCGCGTGGAACGCTACCTGGGCAGGCGCCATACGGCTTCAGGACGAGACCGGCGCGGATCCCCTCGCCGGCTGGCGCGTCGGCGCCGTCCAGGCTCTCCACCCGGTCGCGCCCCATCCGGACGAGACGCATTTCAAGGACATCCTCGAAATCTGGGACCGACGCGAGATCGACCCTTCCTTCCTGCTGCCCATGCGGGGCGTCGGGAGGTTCCGCACCTACTCCTTCCGCCGCGAGTTGCCGGAAGACTGGTTCTCCTCAGCGTTCTATCGCCGCCACTACGAGGCGGTGGGCACGCGTGACGCGGTATTCGTGGCCTTCCCCATCAACGCGGACTGCGAGTCCCATTTCGGATTCTATTCGCGCCGCACCTTCACCGACGCCGAGATCGCCCACCTCGCCTACGCGCTGCGGGGCATCAAGTGGTTTCACCGCACCCTGCTGATGACGAACGGGCTGCTCATGGCCACAGCGCCCCTGACGCCCGGCGAGCGGCGGGTGCTGCAACTGCTCCTCACCAAGGCCTCGGAAAAGGAGATCGCCCGACAGACGGGCGTCGCCCCCTCCACCGCGCACCAGCATGTGACACGCATCTTCCGCAAGTTCGGCGTGCGCAGCCGTGCCGAACTCATGAGTCTCTGGCTGAACAGCGGCGGGTGATCGACCGGGCACCCTCTAATTAGAGGGGTGGCGATGGGGAAAACTCCGCTTTTATGCTGCAATGTGCGACTCGGTCGTTCATGCGGCCGTGCCAGGGTGCGGATACCGGATGCGGGCGGTGCGGCTCGCTCCGATGTCTTCGGGATCGTTGGATGCGCACACGTGTTTGATCCGCATGCATATTGGGTGCCGGATTATATTTTGAAGCAATTGGTGCTGGGGACGGAAATGGGGCAGTCGGCTGAAGAACACCACGGTCGCGGGCAGCGCCCGGCGATGCGCCGACTCCAATTCACCACGCTTGCGGGCGTCTCGCTCCTTGCGCTGTCTCTGGCCAGCGGCGGAGCCAAGGCGGCGGACAGCCTGCTCGTTGGAGCGGGCGGCGTCGGCGGCGCGCCTGGCGGCACCGCCACATTGGGGGCCGCGGGCGGCGGTGGCGGCATCGGCGGCGGTGGCGGCGGAACCTCGAACGCTGCTGCCGGCGGCGGCGCCGGTGTGGGCGGCGGCAGCGGCGGCACCGTATTTTTTAGCGGCGGTGCGGGTGGTTCCGGTGCGACCGGAGGCGCGGGTGGTGTCGGCACCGACGCGAATGGTGGTGCTGGCGGGCTCGGCGGCGGCGGCGG
>JAEZMP010000185.1 GCA_023442215.1 Pseudomonadota bacterium | reverse complement strand
CCCGTGCTGGCGCAGCTGCCGGTCGCGGCGCCGACGCCCGACGGGCTGAGCAACATCGCGGCCATCGGCAGCCTGCTCTACACGCGCTACGTCTTCTTCTTCCAGACGGCCGGCCTGGTCCTGCTGGTGGCGATGATCGGCGCGATCGTGCTGACGCTGCGGCACAAGGTCGGCGTGAAGCGGCAGAACATCGCCGATCAGAATGCCCGCGGGCCGGCGACGGCCGTCGAGCTTCGCAAGGTCGCGTCCCGCAAGGGTATCTGAGGTTGAATTCGCCGACGGCGGCGGGGCAATCGCGCTCCGGCCCCGCGGCGGGCAAACGAACGAGAGGACCCCGATGGCGGTCGGTCTTTCGCACTATCTCGCGGTGGCGGCGATTCTGTTCACGCTCGGGATCTTCGGCATCTTCCTCAACCGGAAGAACGTGATCGTCATCCTAATGTCGGTCGAGCTGATCCTGCTTTCCGTCAATATCAACTTCGTCGCGTTCTCCGCGTTCCTCGGCGATCTCGTCGGGCAGGTGTTCGCGCTGCTGGTGCTGACGGTGGCCGCCGCGGAGGCCGCCATCGGCCTCGCCATCCTGGTCGCGTTCTACCGCAACCGCGGTTCGATCGCGGTCGAAGACATCAACACGATGAAGGGTTGAGGACGGATGTATCACCTCATCGTCTTCCTTCCTCTGCTGGGGTTCCTGATCGCGGGTGCGATCACCCTGCTCGGATCCCACGCCAACATCCCGCCGCCGTCCGGCGGGCATGGCCACGGCGACGATCACGGCCACGGTCATGCCGCTCCGGCCCATGCTGCCCCGGCCCACGCCGCGGCAAGCACGGCCCATGCCGACAGCCACGGCCACGGCGGGCATGACGACCATCACGCCGCGGCGCCCGGGTCGCGCGCGGCTGAGATCATCACCACGAGCCTCCTGCTCGTGTCGGCGGTCCTGTCGTGGGTGGCGTTCTTCTCGGTCGGCGTCGGCGAGACGCAGGTTCCGACAATGGACCTGCTGACCTGGGTCACGTCCGGCTCGCTGTCGTTCAACTGGGCGCTGCGTGTCGATACGCTCACGGTGGTGATGCTCGTCGTCGTCAACACCGTGTCGATGCTCGTGCACCTCTACTCGATGGGCTACATGGCCCACGACGAGCACCGCCCCCGGTTCTTCGCCTATCTCTCGCTGTTCACGTTCGCCATGCTGATGCTGGTGACGTCGGACAACCTGATGCAGATGTTCTTCGGCTGGGAAGGCGTCGGCCTCGCCAGCTACCTGCTGATCGGATTCTGGTTCCAGAAGCCCTCTGCGTGCGCCGCCGCCATCAAGGCGTTCGTGGTCAACCGCGTCGGCGACTTCGGCTTCCTGCTCGGCATCTTCGCCCTCGTCTACATGACGGGCGTGCTGCAGTTCGACCAGGTGTTCGCCGCGGCGCCGAGCCTCGCGGAGAAGTCCATCCACTTCCTCGGCGGCGACTACAACGCCGTGACCGTGATCTGCCTGCTGTTGTTCATGGGCGCCATGGGCAAGTCGGCGCAGTTCCTGCTGCACACCTGGCTGCCGGACGCGATGGAAGGCCCGACGCCGGTCTCCGCGCTCATCCATGCGGCGACCATGGTGACCGCCGGCGTGTTCATGGTGGCGCGGATGTCGCCGCTGTTCTCGCTGTCGGCGGATGCTCTGACCTTCGTCACCCTGATCGGCGCCACCACGGCGTTCTTCGCGGCGACGATCGGCTGCGTGCAGAACGACATCAAGCGCGTCATCGCCTACTCGACCTGCTCGCAGCTCGGCTACATGTTCGCCGCGCTCGGCGTCGGCGCGTACAATGTGGCGGTGTTCCACCTGTTCACGCACGCCTTCTTCAAGGCGCTGCTGTTCCTCTCGGCCGGCTCGGTGATCCATGCCGTCGGCGGCGAGCAGGACATGCGCAAGATGGGCGGCCTCAGGAAGACGGTGCCGTTCACCTTCTGGGCGATGCTGTTCGGCGGTCTCGCGCTGACCGGCTTCCCGCTCACGGCCGGCTACTATTCCAAGGACGCCATCATCGAGGCGACCTATGTCGGCACCAACCCGATGCACGTCTACGCCTTCTGGATGACGACGATCGCGGCGCTGCTGACGGCGTTCTACACCTGGCGGCAAATGTTCATGACGTTCTTCGGCAAGCCGCGCGCGTCCGCCGAGGTCATGGCGCACGCCCACGAGTCGCCGCTCGTCATGCTGATCCCGCTCGGCGTCCTCAGCCTCGGCGCGCTGTTCGGCGGCATCGTGTTCCATAACCTCTTCATCGGCGAAAGCTTCGAGGAGTTCTGGAAGCATGCCCTCGACATGGCCTCGGTCGAGCATGTGCTCCATGCCATGCACACCGAAGTGCCGGGCTGGGCGCGCTGGGCGCCGACGGCCGCGATGCTGATCGGCCTGTTCTCGGCCTGGTACGCCTATATCCGCGTGCCGACCCTACCGGCCGCGCTCGCCGCGCGGAACAAGGGGCTCTACGAATTCCTGCTCAACAAGTGGTATTTCGACGAGCTCTACGACTTCCTGTTCGTCCGTCCGGCCAAGCGCCTCGGGTCGTTCCTGTGGAAGCGCGGTGACGGGTGGCTGATCGACGGGTTCGGCCCGAACGGGATTTCCGCCCGGGTCGTCGACATCACCAACCGCGTCGTGCGTCTGCAGACCGGCTACATCTACCATTATGCCTTCGTCATGCTGATCGGCATCGCCCTTCTGGTGACGTGGTCCATGTTCCATGGCGGAGGGAACCCGTGATGAGCGAGTGGCCGATTCTCTCGATCGTCACGTTCCTGCCTCTGGTCGGCGTGCTGTTCATCCTGCTAGTGCGGGGTGACGACGAGGCCGCGGTAATGAACATCCGCCGCGTGGCGCTGATCACGACGGTGTTCACCTTCCTCGTGTCGCTCATCATCTGGGCGAAGTTCGATCCGGCCGATGCCGGCTTCCAGTTCGTCGAGGAGACGGGCTGGCTGGGCGGCTCGATCAACTACAAGATGGGTGTCGACGGCATCTCGATGCTGTTCGTCATCCTGACCACGTTCCTGATGCCGTTCTGCATCCTGGCGAGCTGGGAATCGATCCACAACCGCGTCAAGGAATACATGATCGCCTTCCTGGTGCTGGAAACGCTGATGATCGGCGTGTTCAGTGCCCTGGATCTGGTGCTGTTCTATGTGTTCTTCGAAGGCGGCCTCATTCCGATGTTCATCATCATCGGCGTGTGGGGCGGACCGCGCCGCGTCTATGCCAGCTTCAAGTTCTTCCTCTACACGCTGACCGGCTCGGTGCTGATGCTCCTCGCCATCATGGCGATGTACTGGAACGCCGGCACGACCGACATCGTCGCGCTTTTGAACCATCCGTTCCCGGTCTCGATGCAGACCTGGCTGTGGCTCGCCTTCTTCGCTTCGTTCGCGGTGAAGATGCCGATGTGGCCGGTGCACACCTGGTTGCCCGATGCCCACGTCGAGGCGCCCACGGCGGGTTCGGTCATCCTCGCCGGCATCCTGCTGAAGATGGGCGGTTACGGCTTCCTGCGGTTCTCGCTGCCGATGTTCCCGGTCGCGAGCGCGGATTTCGCGCCGCTGGTGTTCACGCTGTCGGTGGTGGCGATCGTCTACACCTCCCTTGTCGCGCTGATGCAGCAGGACATGAAGAAGCTGATCGCCTATTCGTCGGTCGCCCACATGGGCTACGTGACGATGGGCATCTTCGCCGCCAATGTCGAAGGCGTGCAGGGCAGCCTCTTCCAGATGATCTCCCACGGCTTCGTGTCGGGCGCGCTGTTCCTCTGCGTCGGCGTGGTCTACGACCGGATGCACAC
>JAEZMP010000053.1 GCA_023442215.1 Pseudomonadota bacterium | reverse complement strand
CTCGGGCCGCACATCTTCCCGCCCCGGGAAGACGGCACGGACCCGCGCGCCTGCCCGAGCTGCGGCAATGGCCGCCTGTCTCTGAAGGTCGGCAAGTTCGGCTCGTTCATCGGCTGCTCCAACTATCCGGAGTGCCGTTACACCCGCCAGATCACCAAGCCCGGCGAGGGCGAGGGCGCGGCGCAGAGCGACGGCCCGAAGGTGCTCGGCACCGATCCGGCGACCGGCCTGGAAGTTTCGCTGCGCTCGGGGCGGTTCGGCGTCTATGTCCAGCTCGGCGAGGGCGAGAAGCCGAAGCGCTCGTCGCTGCCGCGCGGCTGGGAGGCTTCGAGCCTCGACCTCGAAAAGGCGCTGGCGCTTCTGTCGCTGCCGCGCGAGGTCGGCGTGCATCCGGAGACCGGCGCGCCGATCACCGCCGGCATCGGCCGATACGGGCCATTCATCCAGCACAACGGCACCTACGCGAACCTGCCCTCGGCAGACGAGGTGTTCACCGTCGGCATCAATCGCGCCGTCGCGCTTCTGGCGGAAAAGCAGGAGAAGGGCAGCCGCGGCCGGCCGGGCACCGCACCCGGCCGCACGGTCGGCGACCATCCGACCCTCGGCGGCGCCATGGTTGTCCGCGACGGCCGTTATGGCCCCTATGTCAGCCTCGGCAAGATCAACGCGACCCTGCCGCGCGGCACCGACGCCGCGACGCTGACCGTCGAGCAGGCGGCGGCGCTGATCGACGCCAAGGCGGAGAAGTCGCCCGCCAAGCCCGCCCGCGGCAAGAGCGCGGCCAAGACCTCTGGAGCCAAGACGACCGTAGCCAAGAGCGCCGGAGCCGACGACGGCGAGGTATCCACGAAGGCGACCGGGCCCAAAGCGACGAGCAAGTCTTCCGCAAGCAAGTCCTCGGCAAAGAAAGCGCCGTCGACCAAGGCTTCCGGCACCAAATCCGCCGGTGCGAAGAAGTCGCCGGCGAAGGCGAAGGCCGGCGCTGCCGGCGGCGAAGCGGGGTGAGCGGCAATGGCATCTCCCCGCAAAGGCTCGGCCGACGGGGAGTTTCCGTCCCGGCAGGAGATCTTGACCTATCTGCGCGAGCACCCGGGCGAGGCCGGCAAGCGTGAGCTTTCCCGCGCGTTCGGCATCAAGGGCGCTGCGCGGATCGCGCTCAAGCGGATCCTGAAGGAACTGGAAGCCGACGGACTGGTCGAGCGGCGTCGCGGCCGGCTGATCCAGCCGGGCGATCTGCCGCCGGTGGCCGTGCTCGCCGTCGTCGAACGCGATGCCGACGGTGAACTCGTCGGCGAGCCCGTCGCGTGGGATTCCGCGAAGGGCGCCCCGCCGCGCATTCCGATCATGGCCGAGCGCCGCCGCGTCGTCGGCCCTGCTCCCGGCATCGGCGACAAGGTTCTGGCACGCCTCGTCGAGCCGCCGCAGGGGATGGAGGTCGTCCGCGTCGGACGGGTGATCAAGGTCATCGACCGGCGGGCGGATGCCGTGCTCGGCATCGTTCACAATCCACCCGGCGCACCGGCGCCGCGCGTGCTGCCGGTCGACAAGAAGCGCGCCCAGGAACTCGAGATCGAGCCGGACGGGCTCGCGGGCGCCGAGGACGGCGACCTCGTCTCCGTCAGCGTGACCCGCGTCGGCCGTTACGGTCTGCCGCGCGCGCGCATCGTCGAGCGGATCGGTTCGTTCAAGTCGGAACGCGCGGTCTCGATGATCGCGATCCACACCCAGGGCATCCCGCATATCTTCCCGGCGGAGGTGCTGGCGGAGGCGGAGGTGGCGCGCCCGGCGACGATGGCCGGCCGCGAGGACTGGCGCAAGCTGCCGCTGGTGACGATCGACCCGCCGGACGCCAAGGACCACGACGACGCGGTTCATGCCGAGCCGGACGAGGCGGAGGACAATGCCGGCGGGTGGATCGTCACCGTCGCCATTGCCGACGTCGCCTATTATGTGCGCACGCGTTCCGCCCTCGACCGCGAGGCGCTGATCCGCGGCAACTCGGTCTATTTCCCGGACCGGGTCGTTCCGATGCTGCCGGAGCGCATTTCCAACGACCTGTGCTCCCTGAAGGAGAACGTCGACCGCCCTGCCCTCGCCGTGCGCATGGTGTTCGGCAAGGACGGGCGGAAGCGCTCGCACACCTTCCACCGCATCATGATGCGTTCGGCGGCGCGCCTGGCCTATGCCGAAGCGCAGGCCGCGATCGACGGGTTCGCGAGCGACCGCACCGGCCCGATGCTGGAGCCGATCCTGAAGCCGCTGTGGGAGGCCTACGCGGTTCTCAAGCGCGGCCGCGACGCCCGCGAACCGCTCGACCTCGACCTGCCTGAGCGCAAGATCCTGCTGAAGCCGGACGGCACGGTGGATCGCGTCGTCGTGCCGGAACGCCTCGATGCCCACAAGCTGATCGAGGAGTTCATGATCCAGGCCAACGTCGCGGCCGCCGAGACGCTGGAGCGGCACCGCATCGGCCTCGTCTATCGCATCCACGACGCGCCTTCGCAGGAGAAGCTGTTCTCGCTGTCGGAGTTCCTGTCGACGCTCGACTTCAAGCTTGCCAAGACCGGCAACCTGCGCCCGTCGCAGTTCAACGGCATTCTGGCGCGCTTCGCGGATACGCCCAACGCCCACCTCGTCAATGAGGTGGTGCTGCGCTCGCAGAGCCAGGCGGAATATTCCCCGTCGAATATCGGCCATTTCGGCCTGAACCTCCGGCGCTACGCCCACTTCACCTCCCCGATCCGCCGCTATGCCGACCTGATCGTGCATCGCGGCCTGATCCGGGCGCTCGGGCTCGGCGCCGATGGCCTGACCGAGGAACAGGAAGCGCGGCTCGAGGCGATCGGCGCCGACATATCGGCGACAGAACGCCGCGCGATGGCGGCCGAGCGCGAGACCATCGACAGGCTCATCGCGCTCTGGCTTTCCGACCGGATCGGCGCCCGGTTCACCGGCCGCATCGGCGGCGTCACCAAGGCCGGGCTGTTCGTCACGCTGAACGAAACCGGGGCCGACGGATTCGTGCCCGCCGCCACGCTGGGCGCGGATTATTATCATTTCGACGAGCCGAGCCGCGCACTCATCGGGCGGGCCACCGGCGAGACGTTCCGCATGGGCGACCCGATCGAGGTGCGCCTCGTGGAAGCCGCGCCTTTCGCCGGCGCGCTTCGGTTCGAGGTGCTGAGCGAAGGCAGCCACGGCACCCCGACCCGCCTGCCGCGCGGCCCGATGCGGCGGCCCGGCGGAGCGGCAGCGGTTGCACGCAGCCGCAAAGCGGGCAAAGGTGGCGCGTTCGAAAAGGGTAAAAAGCCGGGCAAACCCGGTGGAGGCAGAAAGCGATGATCGAATATGGCGGAGCGACGGTGCCGGCAGTGGTCGAGCGCCGGTCGCTCGCGACGGCGATCCGGCACGGCCTCATGGGCCGCTGCCCGCATTGCGGTGTCGGCCGGCTGTTCAACGGCTACCTGACGGTCGCCGACCATTGCACCGAATGCGGCGAGGCGTTTCATCACCACCGCGCCGACGATGCGCCGCCCTACATCACCATCTCCATCGTCGGGCACCTGATCGTGGGCCTGATGCTGTCTGTCGAGGTCGCGTGGCATCCCCCGCTCTGGGTTCACACGGCGCTCTGGGTGCCTCTCACCATCATTTCGGCTCTGGTCTTGCTGAGGCCGGTGAAGGGCGCGGTCATCGGCCTGCAATGGGCGCTGATGATGCACGGGTTCGACCCGAACGCGCCGAAGGAAGACGAATGACCGCGGCGCCGGTTGGGGCCGCCGTCGCAGGCGAGCATGGGAACAGAGGATTGATGTCGACCGGCACTCCTTCCGAGGATCGGAAATGCGTTCACGTCCTGGTCGAGGGGCGCGTGCAGGGCGTGGGCTACAGGGCCTGGGCCGAGCGGCACGCCCGCCAGCGGGGGCTGCAGGGCTGGGTGCGCAATCTCACCAACGGCGCGGTCGAGGCCCTGTTCTGCGGGCCGCGCGAGAAGGTCGACGACATGCTGAACGCCTGCCGCATCGGCCCCTCGGCTTCGGCTGTGCTGTCGATCAAGGTCGAGGACGCCGAGCCGGTGGCGGCGCGCTTCGAGATCCTGCCCACGCGGTAAGGGACTGCCAGCCCGGAAAGGTGGCAGGCGATCCGTGTGGAAGGCGCCCGCCTCGCGACGGTGCCCCTTCGATGCGGAACGCGGACGCCTCGCAAGGCGCCCGCCAAGCCGCTCGCCGCGGTCAGATCGAGGCGACGAGGCCGCCGTCCACCAGAACGTTCTGCCCTGTTACATAGGATGAATCGTCCGACAGCAGGAACGCGACCGTACTCGCCAGTTCGTCGACGCGGCCATAGCGGCCGGCCGGAATGCGCCGCATCCGGTCTTCCTTGGCCGGAAGGCTGTCGATGAAGCCCGGCAGCACGGCGTTCATCCGGATGTTCTCCGCCGCGTACCGCCGCGCGAACAGCTTGACGTAGCTCGACAACGCGGCGCGCAGGGCGGCGGAAACCGGGAAATCCGGATCCGGTTCGATGGCGGCGAACGACGACACGGCGACGACCGAGCCGCGCCCCTGCTTCTGGAACTCCGGCACCAGCAGCCGGGCCAGACGGGCCACCGGCATCAGCAACAGGTCCAGCCCCTCGTGCCAGACCGTGTCGGGAATGGCGACCAGATCGCCCTTCCCGGAATGGCCGGTCGAAATCACCGCACCGTCGATATGGCCGTGCGCGTCGAGCGCCACCTGAACGAGGCGCTCGAGATCGGCGGGGTTCGCGATGTCGCCGCGCACGCCGATGCCGCCGAGTTCGGCGGCGAGCCGTTCCACTTCCTCCGAGCGCGCGAACAGAACGACCTTCCATCCGAGTTCGGCGAGACGACGGGCCGACCCGCCACCGAGCCCCTTGCTCGCGGCCGTGACGATCGCAACCTTGGCTTCTTCAGACATTCTGCACCTGTGATCGAGGGATTATTCAGCGGCGTCGAACGCGGCGGCGGCCATCTGACCGGGCTCCCGCCGGTCGCCGGGCCGGTTGCCGGCCCGCTTCAGCCAGACGCGGTTGTCGTGGAACGCGGCGCCGCCATAGGGCGCGACGGGATCGGCCCCGGTCAGCACGTTGATGCCGAAGCCTTCCTCGAAGGCACCGTTCGGCCAAAGGCCCTCGGAGATCAGCACGCCCGGCTGCATCGACGCCGCGACGGCGGCATGGATCACGAGACTGCCGCGCTCGTTGCCGATGCGCACGCGGTCGCCGTCCGCGATGCCGAGCCGGTCGGCATCGTCGGGATGGATCATCACGGTCGGCCGCTTTTCCTTCGCCACCGAGGACGGGGTCTGGTTGAAGGTGGAGTTGAGGAACGAGCGCGCCGGCGCGGTGACCAGCCGGAACGGTTCGGCGTCGGTCGGCAGTTCGATCACCGGCCAATAATCCGGAAGCGAGGGCATCTCGGCCCACGGTCCCATCGGGCCGGCATTCTCGTTCTTCACCCGCGTCCAGTCCGGCTTGAAGCGGAACTTGCCGTCTCCGAAGCCGAACCCCTTGAGATAATGCGCCTCCTCGAAGGGTGGCTGGCAATCGCGCCAGCGGTTCGCTTCCAGTTCGTCGAGCGTGCCGAGCCGCGAACGGCGCAGCATCCAGTCGATGTGCTCCCGCGGCGACATTGCGAAGCCGGCATGCTCCGCGCCGAGCCGGCGCGCGAGTTCGACCACGACGTCGTGATTGCTGCGGCATTCGCCCGGCGGGTCGATCAGCTTCGGACCGAAGTGCAGATATTGGTTGCCGCCGCCCTTGTAGATGTCGTCGTGCTCCACGAAGGTCGTGGCCGGCAGCACGATATCCGCCATCATCGCCGTCTCGGTCATGAACTGCTCGTGGACCGCGACGAACAGGTCTTCGCGGGCGAAGCCGCGGCGCACCCGAGCCTGTTCCGGACAGACCGAAACGGGATTGGTGTTCTGGATGAACATCGCCGCGACCGGCGGTCCGCCCAGTAGAGCGTCCGCATCGCCCTCCAGAACCGCGCCGATGCGCGACTGATCGAGGCGGCGGGTGCTGCGATCGACGACGTCGAGCCCTTCGATCATCGTCTTGTTCAGCGAATAGATCGCACCGTTGTTGTGGAATGCGCCGCCGCCCTCGTGCTGCCAGGAGCCGAGCACAGTCGCGATGGACGCCGCCGCGTGCATGCCGACCGACCCGTTGCGACCGCGCGTGAATCCGTAGCCGAGGCGGAAGAACGTGCGCGGCGTGCGCCCCACCAGCGCGGCGACGGCCTCGATCTCGTCCACGCCGAGCCCGGTGATGGCCGACGCCCACTCGGGAGTGCGCGTCTTGAGGTGCGCCTCCAGTTCATCGGGGCAATCGCTGAACGCCGCGAGATACTCGCGGTCGGCATAGCCGTCGCGGAAGGCGACGTGCATGATCGCGCAGGCGAGCGCGGCATCGGTGCCCGGCCGCAGGATGAGCGCGATGTCGGCCTGGCGCGCGGTCTCGGTGCGATAGACGTCCACCACGACGATCTTGGCGCCGCGGGTTTTGCGGGCGCGGATCGCATGGGTCATGACATTGACCTGGGTGGCGACGGCGTTCGTTCCCCAAATCACCACGACGTCGGCGAGCGCGATCTCGCGCGGGTCCGGCCCCGCGAGGCGCCCGGTGCCGGCGATGTATCCGGTCCAGGCGGTGTTGGTGCAGATGGTCGTGAAGGTGCGGGAATAGCGCTTGACGTGGCGCAGCCGCTCGAGGCCGTCGCGCTGCACCAGGCCCATCGTACCGGCGTAGAAATAGGGCCACACCGCCTGGGGGCCGAGCCGTGCTTCGGCGGCCAGAAGCGCGTCTGCCGTGCGGTCCAGCGCTTCATCCCATGATATTTCAGTAAACTGGCCGCTTCCCTTGGGGCCGGTCCGCATCAGCGGCTTCATCAGCCGGTCGGGATGGTGATTTCGCTCTGCATAGCGCGCGACCTTCGCGCAGATGACCCCGGCCGTATAGTCGTTGTCGCCTGCCCCCCGCACACGTCCGATCACATCGCCCTCCACCTCGATCTCGAGCGCACAGGTCGACGGGCAATCGTGCGGACAGGCCGAGGAGCGGATCACCGGGGCAGTCATAACCGGCGCATTCATGATGGCAGGGCCTCGTCATCGGTTCTTCGAAGCGCCGGTTTCTGCCCGGGCGCGCGCAGGGAGGCACACCGCACATCGAATGCGGCGCCACCGCGGCGGCCGCGCGCCCTCGCCCGCCCGGCGAAAGCGACGCCAGCGCCGGACGCAAGAACAGGCGCGGCACGAGAATAGAGGATGGATCGGCCATTTTGAACCCGTTCGGGCGCCGCGCCCTGCGCCGCCCGGACATCGCCACGGCTCAGATTCGGGCGATCCGTGTGGATAGTATTCGACACGATATACAACCTTGACGAAGCAACACACCCTGTTCCAAGGTCAAAACC
>JAEZMP010000024.1 GCA_023442215.1 Pseudomonadota bacterium | reverse complement strand
TTCAACGGCGTCGCGATCCTGTCGAAGCGGCCGTTCGAGGTCACGCGGCGCGGCTTGCCGGGCGACAGCGAGGACGTTCAGGCCCGCTATATCGAGGCGGAGATCCCCGCCGGCCGCGGCATCGTCCGGGTGGCGTCGATCTACCTGCCGAACGGCAATCCCGTCGGCACGGAGAAATTCCCCTACAAGCTGTCCTGGATGGCGCGGCTGGAGGCCCATGCGCGGGCGCTGCTCGCCTTCGAGGAGCCGCTGGTGCTCGCCGGCGACTACAATGTCATCCCCGAGCCGCGCGATGCGCGCCGCCCCGAGGTGTGGGTGAACGACGCGCTGTTCCAGCCGGAAAGCCGCGGAGCATTCCAGGCGCTCACCGCGCTCGGCCTGACCGACGCCGTTAGGGCAACCACCGACGCGGCCGACGTCTATACCTTCTGGGATTATCAGGCCGGTGCGTTCCAGAAGAACGACGGCATCCGCATCGACCACCTGATGCTGTCGGCGGAAGCCGCGGACCGGCTTGGCAAGGTCGAGATCGACCGCGAGACCCGCGCACTCGAAAAGCCGTCGGATCATGTCCCGGTGGTCGCGGAATTCACCTTCCCCGCCTGAGCGCGGTCTGCTGCGACGCGCAGAAACAACAACGGCGGCCCTTTGAGGCCGCCGCGAATTCCGGATTTATTGCAGGTAATCCAAGCTTATTGCTTGGACTGTCTCAGGCCGGAGAGGCTGCACGGACGGAGCGTGCAAAGCGCCGGCCGCCGCATCACTGATGGCGGTTGGCGTTGCTCGCGATCCAGGAGCGGGCGAGTTCCGTGGCGCGATGGCGCTCCTTCTCGGTCGCCAGCGAGAAGGCTTCCTCCTGAGCCGAGCGGATCCAGTCGTCCGCGTCGTTCGCCACTTCGTAGTTACGCGCGACGGTCAGCCACATCAGCCCGGCAACTACGTTGCGGCGGATATCGGAGCCGTCGACCAGCATCTTGCCGAGCAGCGCCTGCGCTTCCGGATGGCCTTTCTCGGCGGCGAGCTTCAGCCAGCGCGCCGCGAGCCGCGGATCGCGTCCGGTGACCGTCACCGTCTCCGGCGCCGTCACATTGCTCGCAGCGGAGGCCACGGCCGTGGTCGCCGTCGTCGGTTCGCCGGTCAGGTAGAGCCGGCCGAGCCGGTACTGCGCATCCGCGTCGCCGAAGTAGGACGCGGCGTAGGTGAACAGCTCCCGCGCCCGTTCCACGTTCGGCGTGATGGTGCTGTCCTTGATGCCGTTGAGATAATAGGTGCCGAGCTCGACGAAGGCGTTGGCGACGAAGGGCGCCTGTGCGGAGTTCGGAGCATCGTCGGCGTGGGCGTTGGCGACCTCGGTGAAAAGCTCGAACGCCTTGTAGTCGTCCTCGGCGACACCGTCGCCTTCCTGATACATCCGGCCGAGCTTCCACTGGGCGACCGGGTGTCCCTTGTCGGCGGCATAGCCGAACGCATTCACAGCCGCCGTCTTGTCGCCGGAGAAATAGGCCTTCGTCCCCGCGCGGAATACGTCCGCCGGGGTGCCGTCTTCCTCGACGCTCGGCGGCGCGTTGGCATCGAGAGCCCATGCGGGCACAGTCGCCCCGAGCCCGCAAACTCCAAGCACGACAGCCATAGCCAGACGGAACTCAACCACACGCATGGCAGTTTTCACCCATGGAAGGCCTGCGCCGGACGAACGGGCGGAACTGCGCCGCCCTGAACCCGGCAGACCTTCGACTTGCACGTGACGACGACCCGACCTCAACCGCTCCATCGCAACCGCAGCCCCACGAAATGCGAACCCCAGACATCCGTCCCTCAGATATCCGTTCGCAGTCCGGGCAACGGTCGCAGCAGCAGGCGCTGCAATGCCGCCGTAAGACGCCTCGGCTCGCACTGGAGCCTGGAAAGCATTGTCCACCGGCTTTCCGGCAATCCTGAGACCCGTACCGAACGCTCCGACGTACCCACCGAATGTCCGCCCGAAATGCCACGCCGACGTCTTGCCGGCGACGGGCGCCATTCGGCTCCGGGCACCGTTAAGGTCCTGTTGCGTTGTCATTTCACACGCCATCGCACGCCGAATTCCGGTGAACGGACGGTTACCGCCGCTACGCCACTCAGTGACCGAGGACGGGCTCGTTCCGTTCTCAATCGTTAACACGCTAGAGGGTTCGCGGTCGTTTGTGGCTGAAAGGCGGCGTCGACGCCCATCATGACCCACACGACGCAGGGTCTGCGAAGACTGTTGCCGCAGCACCACAGCCCGCAGACGTCCCGGGGCGATTCCGCCACGTTCCGCATCGTTTCCCGCCGCCGCTCCATTCTCCCGCTCGCTTGCGCAGGGCAGATCCGCCAACGAGTCGCTTCGCGACCGGGCGCTTCCGGCCTATAAGGCGAAGAGGCTCGAATCCGCCTTTCCGTCTGCTCTGCGGCGGAACAGGCCGGGAACAAGGCTCGCGCTCGCCCCCGCGGCCATGGCAAACTGAACCGGTGGTCTCCTGCCCGATTCGTGCTTCCCGCGATTCGGGTGCGGATGAGTTCCGGCGCCGGGAACTCCGGCGCCAAAAGCCACGTCGCCGGCCGGGCGGCTTGCATCAACGATTGGGACTTTCGAAACGACCATGAACGACGAGGATCTCTTCGCCGCACCGGCGCCCACTCCGGCACCGCAGGCCGCCGAGGCCGAACCCGGCCCGGCCCGGCGTGCCGAACGCCGCGCTGCCGGCGCGGAGGCGGCTCGCCAGCGCCAGGCGGCCGGAGAGGCCGGCTATACCGCGGCGGATATCGAGGTCCTCGAAGGGCTGGAGCCCGTTCGGCGCCGGCCGGGCATGTATATCGGCGGCACCGATTCCAAGGCGCTGCATCATCTCTTCGCCGAAGTGATCGACAATTCCATGGACGAGGCCGTCGCCGGCCACGCCACCTGGATCGAGGTCGAGGTCGGCTCGGACGGCTCCCTTGCCGTCACCGATAACGGGCGCGGCATTCCCGTCGATCCGCATCCACGCTTTCCGGACCGCTCGGCGCTCGAGGTCATCATGACCACGCTCCATGCCGGCGGAAAGTTCGATTCCAAGGTCTATGAAACCTCGGGCGGCCTGCATGGCGTCGGCGTCTCGGTCGTCAACGCGCTGTCGGTGCGGCTCGATGTCGAGGTGGCGCGCGGGCGGCGCCTCTATCGCCAGAGCTTCTCCCGCGGCAAGGCCGTCGGCCCGCTGGTCGAGGCCGGCGAGGTGATGAACCGGCGCGGGACCACCGTGCGTTTCCTGCCCGACCCCGAGATCTTCGGCGCCGATGCACACTTCCAGCCGTCGCGGCTGTTCGCGATGGCCCGCTCCAAGGCCTACCTGTTCGCGGGCGTGGAGATTCGCTGGCGGTGCGCCCTGGACCGCATCGAACCGGCGCATCCGGTTCCGACCGAGGCGACCTTCCGCTTTCCCGGCGGTCTCGCAGACTATCTCGGCGATCGCCTGACCGGGATCGACCGTGTGGTCGATACGACATTCGCCGGCCGCACCGGCCGCTCCGGCGGCCACGGCGCGGTGGAATGGGCGGTCGCGTTCGTCGAGGACGACGGCTTCGTCCAGTCCTATTGCAACACCATCCCGACGGTCGACGGCGGCACCCACGAGCAGGGTCTGCGCACCGCGCTCATCAAGGGCATCAAGACCCACGCCGAGCGCACGCAGAACAAGCGCGCCGCCAACATCACGACCGAGGACGTCGGCACCTCCATCGGTGCCCTGCTCGCCGTCTTCATCCGCGAGCCCGAGTTCGTCGGCCAGACCAAGGAAAAGCTCGCGACCGTCGATGCCGCCCGCATCGTCGAGGGCGCGGTGCGCGATGCGTTCGAACACTGGCTGGTGGCCGACCCGCAGCGCGCCACCGCCCTGATTGACCGGATCGCCGACAAGGCCGAGGACCGCATCCGTCGGCGGCAGGAGAAGGAAGTCGCGCGCCGTTCGCCAACGCGCCGCCTTCGCCTGCCGGGCAAGCTCGCGGACTGCACCACCAACGCCGCCGGCGGCACGGAAATCTTCATCGTCGAGGGCGACTCGGCCGGCGGCTCCGCCAAGCAGGCGCGCAACCGCTCCAACCAGGCGATCCTGCCGCTGCGCGGCAAGATCTTGAACGTCGCCAGCGCCGGCCGCGACAAGCTCGGTGCCAACCAGCAGCTGTCCGATCTCATCACCGCGCTCGGCTGCGGCACCCGCTCGGCCTATCGCGAGACGGACCTGCGCTATGAGCGCGTGATCCTGATGACGGACGCCGACGTCGACGGTGCCCATATCGCCTCGCTGCTCGTCACGTTCTTCTATCGCGAGATGCCGGAACTGATCCGCAACGGACATTTGTTTCTGGCCGCTCCGCCGCTCTACCGGCTGACCCAGGGCGCCCGGACGCTCTATGCCCGCGACGATGCCGAGCGCGAGCACATGATCGCCAACGTGTTCGACAAGCGCGGCAAGGTCGACATCGGCCGGTTCAAGGGCCTCGGCGAGATGCTGCCGCATCAGCTGCGCGAAACGACCATGGACCCGCGGACCCGCACCCTTCTCAGGGTCGAGGTCGATGCCGAGAACCCCGCCGAGACGGTGGCCGCGGTCGAGCGCCTGATGGGCACCAGCGCCGAGGCGCGGTTCCGCTTCATTCAGGAGCACGCCCAGTTCGCGCACGATCTCGATATCTGATCCGATGCACCGGCTCTCCGGCGCCGCGCTTCCTGCACTCCACGAAAGTCCCGCGACATGCTCCTGATCGGCCAGTTCGATTCCCCGTTCGTCCGCCGGATCGGCATCACGCTTGAACTCTACGGGATCGCCTACGATCACAGTCCGCTCTCGGTGTTCCGCAACGCGGACGAACTCGCGCGCTACAACCCGCTGCGGCGGGTGCCGACGCTCGTGCTCGACGACGGCGAAGTGCTGATCGAGAGCGCGGCCATCGTCGACTATCTCGACGAGCGCGTGGGTCGCGACGCGGCGATGATCGCCCCCTCGGGCGCGGAGCGGCGGAAGGCCCTCAAGATCGTGTCGCTTTCGACCGGGCTTTCGGACAAGGCCGTCGCGCTGATCTACGAGCGCGTGCTGCACGAGACGACGTCGCAGGCATGGATCGAGCGTTGCCGCGGCCAGGTGGCGGCGGTGCTCGATGCCCTCGAAGCCGAACGCGCCGCCCGGACCGGGCCGTTCCTGTTCGGCGAGAAGATCGGCCACGCCGACATCGCGCTCGGCTGCGCCCTGCGCTTCCTGCGCGAAGGTCACCCGGCGCTGTTCGACGCGTCGGCACGACCTGCACTCGCCGCACACAACGCGCGCTGCGAGGACCTGCCGGCCTTCCGGAAGATCCAGCAGGCCTTCATCCCTCCGGCGTGAGCGGTAGCCTCAGGGTACCTGCCGCAGCCACGCGAAGATCTTCGGCCACACCTCGTCGTGGGCCTGAGGCCCCGCGAGGATCGCGAGATGCTGCAGGGCGACGCCGGTCTCGGGCTCGTGCTCGATGATGCCGAGCGTGCCGGGCTCCATCGCTTCCATGAACGCCTCGACCGAGGCCCGGGGCGTGATCTCGTCCCCCGTGCTCACGACGCACAGCAACGGCACGCGCAGGTCGCGCGGACCGAGCCTGCGGCCGCCAACCGACAGCGTGCCCGCGTGAAAGCGGTCGTCCCGGTAGAGGTTCTGAATGATCTGGGTGATGAGCACGCCCGGAACCGCCACCTCGTCGAGCGCCCAGCGGGAGATGCGGGCGTGGGTCTCGAACGCCGGCGGATCGGATGCGCTTCGAGCGGCGTCCATCCAGCGCGACCACACGAACGTGGTCGGCAACACCGCGGCGCTGAGGTTCGACAGCGACGAACCGGCGACGATGTCGTCCTCCTCCCAGTCCGGCGGCACCAGCGAGACCAGGATATCGCGGAAGGAGGTCGAGGCCGGCTCGAAGCAAAGCGGCGAGGCGAGCAGGACGAGCGAACGCGCGGCATCCGGCGCCGCAGCGCAGGCGATGGCGGCGAGCGTTCCGCCGAGCGAATGGCCGAGCACGATGGGCGCCTCGGTCCGGCCGCCTCGGGCCGCCAGGGCGCAGGCGGCGATGGCACGGGCAAACTCGGTCATGCCGATGTCGCCCTGTCCCTCCTCGGGCGGCAGCCACTCGATCAGGTGCACGTCGTAGCCGGCGTCAAGGCAGCTTCGCACCGCGCTGAGCGAGGGCGTCAGGTCCCATATATAGGGCCGCTTGATCGGAGACGGCACGATGAGCACGGGCGCGCCATCCTGATCGCCGGAATAGCGCCGGAGCCGCCAGAACGGCCCGGAAGCGACGATTTCATAGGGATGCTCGTTCGGTCCGAGGCCGAACCAGTCGTAGGCCTTCGCCTGGCGGCACCGGATGCCGTCCATCATCAGCGCCTGCGCCCTGCGCAGGCCGTCGAGCCAACCGGTCAGCGGCAATCCCTCCTGAGGCATCCGCGTTTCCCTCGCAATCCTGCGGCCGCGGCATCGTATCGGCCGCGCAGCCGTCCGCCGGCAAGTATGCGCCAGCCCCGGCAAGTATGCGCCAGCCCGCGCCCGGTTGGCGCACTATTCTCGCCGGCCAAGCGCACATTCCGTTCAGCGCGGGCGGGGGCTGCGGTGGCCGAAGTGGCTGCCGGCATGGTGGCCGCCCTCCCGCGGCGACTCCGGCCGAACGCCGGCCCGGCCATGGCACCCCTTGCCAGAATAGCGGCGGCACACCGCCGCGCCGTGATCGATATCAACGCGCCCCTGCGCCATTCCAATCGGGAACGGCCTGCCTTGCATTCGAGTTTGACCGACGTATCTCAGATGTGCGGCCCCGCAACGGGGTCCGTTTGGTGCGGCCGTTCGTTGGACATCGGCGCGTGCCGCCACCGTCCTGGCAAGGAGAAATCTCATGGCTGTCGTCGCAGAAGGATCGCTCTCGTCCGACGACCTCACGATCTCGCGGGAAGCGGTGTTCTTCGTGGTGACGCGGGCGCGCGAGTTCGACGTCAAGGATGCCGCCGCCGATCCCGATTCCGGCTCCAACGCGGCAGACGACGGCATGACCGACGTTCTGGAGGACCACAGCGACGATCCCGTGCGGTCGGAGCTGATCGGATTCATCCGCGCTCTCAACGAGGACGAGCAGATCGACCTCGTCGCCCTCACCTGGCTCGGCCGCGGCGACGACGACTTCGACTCCTGGCAGGAACTGCGCGAGGAGGCCGCCCGCGCCCACAACAGCCGCACCGCGTCCTACCTCCTCGGCATCCCGCTCCTGGCCGACTATCTTGAGGAAGGGCTCTCCCGGTTCGACATCTCGCTGGAGGACTTCGAAGCGGAGCACCCCTGACTCGGGAACGGCGCACGCGGGAGCCCCCGAAGCCCGGCTCCCCCACGATGGGCCGCAACGCGATTTCGCGCCGTCCGGACCGCCTCGATCCGGACGGAACGAGCATGATCGTGCCCCGTTCGGATCGAACCGAGCTGAGCGGCAAGGACAGGCCCATCCTTTGAATCCGGAGCGTGCCCCGCCGGCCGGGAGCTTCCTCCCGGCCGAAAGGTGGGTCTAGCGATAGACCAGCACCGGAATGGTCGAGTGGGTCAGCACCTTGACCGCGACGCTGCCGAGCACGAGGGCGGCGAGGCCGCGGCGCCCATGAGAGGCCATCGCGATCAGGTCGCACCCCTTCTGCGAGGCGACATCGATGATGGCCTGGTAGGGCTCATCGCTCACGACCTGAACCGTGTCGCACGCCACGCCCATCGCTTCCGCCTTGAGGGCGACGTCCGCGAGGTGGCTTCCGGCGGCGCGACTGGCCTGCCGCTCGTATTCCTCCGCGGTCGACTCCAATTGCTCCGTGTCAGACGTGAACACGTGGAACGGCTCCACCACCGTCAGCACGGTCACCTTGGCGACCGCATCGCGTGCGAACTCAAGCGCCTTCTGCGCCGCCGCGAGCGAGAGCGTGGAGCCGTCCGTTGGAATGAGAATGTGGCGGTACATGAGCGTTCTCCCGTTTCTTGTTTCTTGCGTCCGAGCGGCTCGCGTCCGAACGGCTCGTATCCGAATTTTTGGCTTTCGAATTTCCGGCGTCCGAAGTCCTCACGTCGGGTGGTGCCTTGATCGCGGAGCGGTCGGTCGCCGACAACGCCGACACTATTTTTCGACACCAGTAGCTTATACTTTAGTCTAACGAGCCCGACGACATGCGGCGAAGAGCATCCGCCTTCGTCACGATACAAGCCCTGCATCGACTAAGCCGCGGCAGACGCCCGCTCGACAGCAGCATATTCTTGCTTTTGAAGCCTGAACGCAATCCACGGTTTCACGGGCACAGACAAAAGGAATTGATGCCCGTCAATAATGCTCGACGGATCGTCGGAACGTCTTCGAAATCCGTTGAACCGATCGGCTCTGGCTCAGGCGGACGTCCCGAACAGCGCCGACCAGCTGGCTGCGAGATCGCCCGGCGCGGGTGTCGCGGCATGGACGCCCCGGGCGATCGCCCGCGCCATGACCGCCGCCGCCGTCGCGGAGAGCACCACCACGTCATGCCCCTCCGGCGGCGGCCGGACACCCGTCGATAGCGCGAACACCGCATCGCCGTCATAGGGCGTATGGGACGGCCACAACGCCCGCGCGAAGCCGTCGTGGGCGGCCGTCGCCAGTCGTCGCGCCTCGGCCTTGGTCAGCGCCATGTCGGTGGCGACGATGGCGATGGTGGTGTTCCAGCCCGCGCCGCTGACTGACTTGGTGCGCGGCGCACGCGCCTCCGGCGGCACGACGGCCGGGAAGCCGAGGCCACCGAACTCGGCCCCTTCCTCGAAGGGTGCCGCCCAGAAATGCGGTCCATCGCCCACGGTTGCAAAGCCGAGGGCGTTGACCGCGACAATCGCGCCGACCGTGGCGCCGTTCGGCAGCACGGCGGATGCCGACCCGAGGCCGCCCTTCATCGTGCCCTGCGGCCCGGCGACGAGCGCCCCGGCCCCGGCGCCGACCGAGCCGAGGGGGAACGCACCGCCGCGCGCCGCGCCTGCGGCGTCGTAGGCGAGCTCCCGATAGGGCGGAAACCGGCCCCAGGCCTTGTCGCCACCATTCAGAAGGTCGAATAGGATCGCGCCGGGGACGATCGGCACCCGCGCCGGTCCGACCGCGAAGCCTCTGCCCCGCTCGGCAAGCCACGCCAGCACGCCGGACGCCGCATCGAGCCCGAAGGCCGAGCCGCCGGACAGCGTCACTGCGTCGACCTCCTGCACCGTCTGCTCCGGCGCCAGCAGATCGGTCTCCCGGCTGCCGGGCGCGCCGCCCAGAACCAGGACAGACGCCACCATCGGCGCCTCGCCCATCACCACCGTCACGCCGGACTTCAACACCTCGT